>JAUWXJ010000024.1 GCA_030616425.1 Desulfobacterales bacterium
ACAAATTCTCTTACCGTAGAGAAGTAGACAAGAAAATATATATGCAGAGAGGGGATTATCAATTTTCATTTGGCGTAGATAGACCTTTTCTTTTCAGAGTTTAGATCCTTGCATAGGAGCAAGGGGCCATTTTCAGGCCGATTTATCCGGGGCCGACAACAGGGACGTCCATAAATAAGTAAATAACTTTACCTCATAATCGAGATACTTATTTATTTACGGACGTCCCCCTTTTTGCCTCGGGATTTCCCTTCAGCTTGACCATCAGGGCCTGTGAGGCGTTGACAATTCAATGCAACAAGGGTAGCTTGGCTGATAATTTTTGTCACGGCTTGCAAAATTTCTTAAAAGTTTGCCCTGATGTTGCAAAAAAGGAAAACACATTAGGGCGGCACATCATTTGGCAATTGACGATTGACCAAAGACCACCAATAACGGGTAACTGATGGCTTGGAGACGTGAACACCTAATTAAAGAATCACAGACTCCTGACAATGATGATTTTACTCCTAAAATGGCCCTTTAAGGAAAATATGGCGATGCAAAGCGCAAGATGCTCATCGACAAAACGAACCTGAAAGAAAAAGTTGTCCCAAGGGAATTATTCACGTTCCGCACGAACGGTCGGTTTGACCAGAAGACGAGAAGATGTAGCCGTGTTAAAAGTCAAAGGTAAAACTGAACTTCTTCGCTGGAAAACATTAGTGTATTTGCTTCTGGTTATACAATACCTATTGAATCCATCGGCTGTATCTTTTGGCCAAGACACCGAAAAATATGATCAATGTATAGCATGTCACACCAGCGCGCGTAAACTCATCGAGATTTCACGAATCATTAAGCAAACCCGACCTATGCCCCGGAAGTCTACGGAAATTAAGGGGCAGGGCTGAGGGGGAGAACTGGCTCCGTTGGAGCTGCATGAGAAAGTGTTTGTTGACACTGATTTTTTTTGATACCGAACACGGCCAGATCGGTTGCACCACCTGTCACGGCGGGAATGCGCAAGATCCGGATTGGCGAACGGCCCATCAAGACGTTATCAGAGACCCTTCTTATCCTAACTCTATGCAGGCCTGCGGAGGCTGCCATGAAAAGATATGTGTCGCAAATCAGTCCGGCCTTCACATTACTTTGGCCCCTTTTAGGAAAATAATATTCGCTCGAATCGGTACTGCCAGTCCCGAGATAATGGCGGCTGTAAATTTGGCCATGGGGACCCATTGCGCAGGTTGTCATTCCAGTTGCGGACAGTGTCATGTCAGCCGGCCCAATTCTGTTGAGGGAGGTTTTGTGGAAGGCCATCTGTTTCAAAAGAAGCCGCCTATGGCCACCAACTGCACCTCATGTCACGGGAGTCGTGTTGAAAAAGAATACACTGGGAAAAATAAGGGATTTGCAGCCGATGTCCATTACAGAAAAAGGCACATGAAGTGCATTGCCTGCCACAAGGGTTCAGAAATGCATGGAGCCAACGGCCGGGTGACTGGTCGTTATCAGGCTGCCAATACACCGAGCTGCATTGATTGTCATTCCGAGGTAATTTCAAAGAAGCCAAAGATTGAAGTTCATCGAACCCACGTCCCCAAACTACAGTGCCATGCCTGCCATTCGATACCGTACACAAATTGCTACGGCTGCCATGTAGGCAAGGATGACCGGGGACTACCCTATTATCAGTTAGATCGTTCCGAGATAAGTTTTAAGATCGGCAAGAATCCCATTCCGACAAATAAGCGACCTCACGAGTATGTGCTTTTGAGACATGTGCCAACCAATCCCAATCTGTTTAATTATTATGTTAAAGGTGCCATGAAGAATTTTGATATATTGCCCACATGGAAATTTGCCACCCCGCATAATATTCAGCGGATCACTCCTCAAGCCAAAAGGTGTAATGCCTGTCATGGAAACAAGAAATTATTTCTCTTAGAAAAAGACATTATACCTTTGGAACTGAAGGCCAATCAGGTCGCCATTTTGAAGGAGG
Source organism: Desulfobacterales bacterium (assembly GCA_030616425.1). GTDB lineage: Bacteria > Desulfobacterota > Desulfobacteria > Desulfobacterales. The sequence continues at coordinate 1,991 of JAUWXJ010000024.1, forward strand.
ATGAAGTTCCACTAAAACGTTAACCTAAAATAAAAGGGGGCATTGTATGAGAAATTTCCAGCGGCAGAGGGTTGTTCTTGTTGTAGTGGCAGTGCTTGTGGCTTCTTTAATGGGATGTGCTGGCACAGCAAAGCAGAGTGGTCCGTTTACGGTTCAGGAATTGGAGGCTATGGCTGCCAAGCACGTAACTTCTGTTACCGTGGAACAGGCCAAAGCCGACCTCGAAGCTGGCAAGTTTGCCGTTATCCTCGACGTTCGTGAACCTAAGGAGTACAAGATGGGTCATATCCCCAACGCCATTAACATCCCCCGGGGGTTACTGGAGTACAAGGTTCAGGCCCAGATCCCCGACCAGAATGCCCCTGTACTTGTTTACTGTAAAGTGGGAGGCCGGGGCACTTTTTCCGCCGACGTCCTGGGCAAGTTGGGCTATACTAATATCGTTAATCTTACCGGTGGTTGGCTGGCGTGGGTTAAAACAGGATACCCGGTGGAATAACTTTCTCTCGATGACAAAAAGCTTGCATGTTCAGAAAAGTAACTGGGTGCCCCAAAAGAAAAGCAGGGGGACTAAGTTGAATTAGTCTTTCGTGCTCTCTTAAACTTTTTGGGGAAAGTCCGCTAAAGTGGATGGAAATTCCAGGTTTGGGGGGCTATATCTTCTATGATGAGAAGGCCCTGTAGGCCGGAGGCTGGCCGACTGGCCCCTTACTGGTTTTCCTGCATGTGCTTTACTAGGTGTCCCAGTTCAGGGAAGATGAGCTTTTTGCAGGCAAGTTTGCACGCCTTGAGGCTGCCCGGCATGCAAAAGACCAGAGTTTGACCGACGACGCCGGCCGTGGCCCGGGAAAGGAGCGCGGCAGAGTCGACTTCTTCATAGCTCAACTGACTAAAAAGGGGACCAAAGGCAGTCAGCTCTTTGGTAAACATGGGTCGGATTGCCTCTATAGTTACATCAGCAGGACTGATTCCAGTGCCTCCAGTCACCATGATTGCATGAGGGTTATGTTCTTGAATTATCGTGCGGATCGTATCTGAAATGACTTCCTTGTTATCAGGGATCACATCGTGAAAAATTACTTTATGCTTCTTCTTTTCAGCCCGTTTTTTTATCCAATTCCCGCTCTTATCATCAACAAGACTGCGGGTAGTTGAAACCGTCACAATGCCAAGCTTCAGGGACTTTGGGGTGTGAGTTTTATGCTCTTGAGTGCTCATGACGGATCCACTATCAGGTCTCTTGTACCTTAACAGTCACCCGCCAATCCCTTGTTGTCAAGGAGAAAAGCTATCAAAGGCCGTTGACAAGCTATCCGGACAAAGGTATTTGGATGGATACCTGATTAAGGGAGGACCTTATGTCGTCAAGGACAGGAGTGGTCTGCCATAACCTTTACAAAGAGCATCTTGCCGGTTCACCCCACGTTGAAAGCCCTGAGCGCCTGCAAGTAATCTATGACATGCTTGATGCGGCTGACATGGCGGGAAAATTCTTGAGCGTCTCCCCGCGTCCTGCCACCCACGACGAACTCGCCTGGGTCCACAGCCATTCCCATATCGAAAGGGTAGCTGCCACGGAAGGCAAGGCCCACGTATCGCTTGATCCTGACACGCAGACAACACCACTTTCATATCAGGCAGCAAAACTGGCAGTGGGCGGCCTCTTTTCCCTTGTGGACAATATCTTTGATGGCAGCATAGAGAATGGTTTTGCCTTGGTGAGGCCTCCGGGACATCATGCAGAAAGAGATCAAGCCATGGGGTTCTGTCTTTTCAATAATGTGGCCTTGGGTGCCCGCTATGCCATGAACACCTACGGTGTAAAGAAGATTCTTATCATTGATTGGGATCTGCATCATGGCAATGCTACCCAGAACAGTTTTTATACAGACCCGGATGTCCTATACTTTTCCACCCATCAATATCCTTACTATCCAGGAACAGGAGGTCTAAGGGAAGCCGGCGATGGGGATGGGACAGGCCTAACCGTCAATGTTCCCCTGTCGCCCGGTTACGGGGACGGGGACTTCTTCAAGATCTTTGAGCAGATCCTTTCCCCTATAGCGAGTACCTTTGAACCTGAACTGATCTTTGTATCTGCTGGATTCGACACATACGTGGGTGATCCCCTTGGGGGGATGAAGGTGACGCCACAGGGCTATGCAGCCATGACACGTCTCATCATGGATCTTGCCAAGCAATACGCTTCCGGAAGAGTGGCTATCACCTTAGAGGGGGGCTATCATCTTACGGGGCTCAGGGAGTCGGTAAAGGCTGTCTTAAAGGAACTAGTTGGGGATAGCGTCTTGACGCCCAGCAACTTGGAGGCCCTTGAAAAAGGCACAGCGCCTCCCATTGTTGACGACGTGATTCAGGTTCAAGAGCCCTACTGGCCAACGCTATAGAAACAAAATCCTAACTTGATTCCGAAGTCACTGGAGTACCCTTGAGACGAAGCACCTTTTCTTTGGCGATCCGAAAGCCGGTCGAGCCGGGATAGTTCTCCACCACCTTTTTGTATGCTTCAAGGGCCTTTTCCGGATGATACAGGGCCTCCATCATCCGTCCAAGATTGTAATAGGCATCTGTCTTCATGAACTCATCTTGAGCGTCTGTTATCTTCTGAAAGTATTCTGCGGCAGACTTGTAGTCTTTCTTCGTTTCATATGCATGTGCAAGGCCGTTCCAAATAAGTTTTTGTATGGCACCTTCCCGTGAAAAAGCATCAAGTGCCTTTTGATATAACTCAATCGCCTTTTGGTAGTCTCCCCTGTGATAACTCATGTCTGCATAGAGAAGTAGGCTGAAGCGCGCTGCATTTGTTGATGGGAATTTTTTTATTACCTTCTCGAACTGCTCGGTAGCTTTTCCCTTGGCTGGTGCTGTTTTATCCCCCGAGATTTCAGCCAAATAATACAAACGCCCCTGTTCGAACATGGCATGAGCCTTGCGTTCGGACAGCCTTGAAAAATACCGAAACCCGGCAAAGGATAAAACAACTACAACCACCCCGATAACAACACCCAAAACCGCCCTTTGATTGTTAGCTACAAACTGGATGGCCCTGGCCGAAAAAGTAAGAAATTCGTCCGGCTCTTTTAAGAGTTGTTTCCTCGTAACCCGCTTCTTCTTGGCCATGGCGTCTCCCCTACTTAATCTCTTTGTTGAGAGATTAGTGATTTCAATCTCTTTGTTGAGAGATTAGTGATTTCCCGACAGAATAGCTCTCGCGATATATAAAATTCGGTTCTGGCTCCGGTTTATCCGGGCTATGACCTTGGAAGTACAGACTGAATCTGTGCCTGCATATCTTTTATCACGGCAACCGGGTCAGCAGCATCCCGTATGGGCCGGCCAACCACGATATAATCTGCCCCGTTTTCAAAGGCCTCCCTGGCATCGACTGTGCGTTTCTGGTCATCAATATTCTTTGCCGGGCGGATTCCCGGGACAACTACCAAGAAATTATTCCCGAGTTCCTTTCTTATCATGGGCGCTTCAAGGCCAGAAGAAATCACTCCACTGCAACCAATCTCAACGGCTCGCCTGGCACGCGAAAGGACAAGGTCTTGTACGGAGCACTTAAATCCAAGGGCTCTAATATCTGCCTCATCCAAACTCGTAAGAACGGTAACTGCAAGGATCTGCACACCTTGTGCGGCCTCCACAGCGGCCCTCAGAATGGCGTCGTTTCCGTGGACTGTGGCAAAGCTTACCCCTTTGTCTGTCAATGTTCTAACAGCTAACTTTACCGTTTCAGGCACATCAAAAAACTTGAGGTCCATGAATACCTTCAGGTCCCGCTTCAAGATCCACTCGATTATCTCAAAACCTCCCACAAGAAAAAGCTGCAGGCCCACCTTAAAAAATTTGGTGTGGGTTTCTAGGGTTTCAACCCATTGTTTCGCCTCTTCACTGGTCGAAACGTCCAGTGCGAAAATAATCCGTTCATTTAAAGGGATATCTTTTGGCATCGGCCCCTCGATTGTGTGTGTATTTCTCCTTATTACTCAAACACAACTCGGTTTTTACCTTTTCACTTAGCCTTGTACAGCCTTTCATCCGCCTTTACAAGTAGATCATCTGTCGAAACCCCGTCCTCTCAAAACTGGTAATCCCAAAACCACGGAACCCCACCTCTCTCGTTGAGAAATGGGGTTTTGGTGTTCACTTCATGGGGCTCCTAGATACTTAGAGTTCATGCATCATCTTGAAATTGTGAGCTTAACTATCATAGGCCCTTCTGTTAGTCAACGGGCCTTTACCTCGATAACAAGACCCAGTAAGTAGATCCTTTAGGTTTGCTCCCTGTGCAAAGCACGGGGTTTTATTGCAAACAAATGATCCCCCTATCCCGGCATGGGAACTGACGCAACACCCTGAAATAAGAACAAAAAGGGAGGGAACGGGCTCAGGCATCTGCGGTTCATAACACAATGCCATACCGCCATTGCCAAAGAAATTTTTAAGTAGCCAAATCATTCAATTATATGATATAGGTACTTATTTGAGGCACAGTTGGTAGAAACCTTATCATCAAAGGCAGTGGCGGAAATCTTCCGCCTCATGTGAAGATAACCTTTGCAGACATCAACCGTATCAAGGGGGTACAGAGTATGAATCGAGTTATCAACTATGTAGGGTACGTATTGTGCGTTGCGCTGGTCCTCAGCCTGGGTTGCGCCGTAGGCCCCCAGGTACGCAGAACCGCTGTAGAAGAGACCATCGATCTTAGCGGGCGCTGGAACGACACCGATTCCCGCCTGGTAGCTGAGGAAATGATCCAGGATTGTTTAAGCAGGCCTTGGTTGGCCGGGTTCAAGGGGGGACATGGGGCCACAAATCCGGTGGTTATTGTGGGCAGAGTTCTAAATAGAAGCCATGAACACATTAATACACAACTATTTGTAAAGAATTTAGAACGGGCTTTGATTAATTCGGGACAGGTTGATTTTGTGGCCTCCAAGGACGAACGGCGTGAACTGCGGGAAGAGAAAGCGGATATGCTCAAAGGCTTCACCAGCGAGGAAACCGCTAAGTCGATCAGCGAAGAGACAGGAGCCGATTTCATGCTTAAAGGCTCGGTGAATTCTGTCAAAGACCAGATTAAAGGGAAACATGTCATACTGTACCAGGTCAACCTGGAGTTGATTAATATCAAGACCAACAAGAAAGTCTGGATCGGAGAAAAACAGATCAAAAAATTCGTAAAACGGTCCAGGTACAAGTTTTAAATCTTTGTAAATAATTCGAGCGAGTTTGCTCAACACCAGTCTGTTTGAACAAAGGGTGTGAAGCTGGAACAGGGCAAAAACCATCAGGTTAATCTAAGGGGGACAATTATGTGCTTCATGAGAAGGTTTCAATCTCTACTTCTGTTGGTGGTGACAGGCATCTGGATTTTTGTTGCTGGCTGCATGACCATGCCAACGGCAGGTCGCACTCCCGCGGGTGCAAAGCAGCAGAAGACCACCCAAGGAGCCAAGGGTTACAAGGAAGAACTTACCAAGGGGCCTCATAAGTTTTTCTTACCGGTTTATGACCAGGTTGTCCCTTTGATAGACACCAGGGATTACACCGGAGCGCTGGGCGTTCTGCAAGAAGGTGAAGAGAAATTCGGCAAGAAGAATCGGTTATTGTATCTCATGGAGAGCGGCTTGATAACCCTGTACGACCGCGATTACGCCTTGTGCCGTGACACCCTTGCCGAGGCGGAGGTGCTGGACGAGGAACTCTACACCAAGTCAGTCACGCGACAAGCCACTACATTTATTATCAATGATTTGGTCGCTCCATACAGGGGAGAAGATTATGAATCGGTGATGGTAAACCTTTTCCTTGCTCTGGCCTACCTTCAAGAGGGAAACGTTGAGGGCGCGCTCGTGGAAGCCCGCAAGGTGGACAAGAAGCTGGAAGCGATCAACAGTGAGCACCCTGAGGACAAGAAAAACGTATATAAAGAGGACGCGTTCGTTCGGTGGCTCATGGGCATGCTATACGAAATTGATCCCACCTCGATTAATCTGAACGACGCGTTTGTATCCTACAGAAAGGCCCTGGATATCTACGAAAACGACTACCTGAATAACTACAAGACAGGGCCCCCTGCTTTACTCAAACAAAACTATCTCAGCATAGCTGAATGGGTGGGTGGAGATGATTTTGACGAAGCAAAAGGCAGGTGTGAAGAAGTCGAGTTCCTCTCGCAAACGGATAAGAAACAGATGTCGACCCTGACTTTTATCCATTTCAATGGAAGGTCACCCGTAAAAATAGAAAGGAGTATCACGAGCCCACTCCCAGACGGTCATATCATTAAAGTCGCTTTTCCTAAGTATCAGGATCGTCCGTTCACTATTGTCGATTCTGAAATCTGTGCCACGGAGGCAGATAGTGAGGACAAGCTCAGTGCTCGTTCTCAGTTAGGGGAACCGATCGCCCAGATTGCACATACGAACTTAGAAAACCGCAAGACGCGGATCATGGCCAAGGCTATTGCTCGCGCAGCGATCAAATACGCCGGGACCAAACTACTAGCACGCGAGGCCGAGAAGCGCTTTGGTTTCTTTGGGGGGCTTGTGGCAAAGGTGCTCGGCAGCGCCTTCGTAGTCATGTCGGAAAAGGCAGATCTACGCTTTTGGCAGTCGCTCCCCGGCGAGATCCGGGTGGCCCAGCTCCACGTACCGCCAGGCACGTACTCCCTGGAAGCCCGTTGTCTAAACGTCAGTGGTGTAAGTGTCGAGAATCTTGACCTTGGTACTGTTACGACAGAACCGGGCGAGAACCGATTTTTTACCTTCACTACGACTAAGTAGTCCATATAGAGGCATGTTCATCAATATATTAGAATAGGGAGAGGGGCTTATGAAAAAAGTTCTGGTATGCATTCTCTGTTCAATTTTCATTGTATCAGTTCCGGTTACCTGGGCAAAGAGTAATGAAGTCCGAACCGTGAAGGTGGAAGGCACGGGAGCCATCCTTGCTGGAGATACGGCCTTAGCACGTGATAATGCCATCAAGGACGCCCAGAGAAACGCTGTGGAAATCACGGTCGGGGTCCTCATCGATGCCGAAACCCTGAGCCTGAATTACAGCCTTGTCAAGGACGAGATCTACTCCCGGGCCACCGGGTACGTTCAAGGTTACGAAATCCTGGATGAACGGAAAGAGGATGGTCTGCTGAGGGTTTCCATCCAGGCCCGTGTCAAACTGGGCCCTCTTCAAGAAGATCTAGATCGGGTGATGGAGTCGGTTGAGCGCCCTCGCGTACTCTTTATGGTCACGCAACAAGATATCGGAGAAAATAGACCACAAGCATGGTGGGAGGGCACCGCGCGGATGGGGCAGCTTGTGGTGGAAGCCACGCTCCAACAGCACTTCATGGACAACCATTTTTTGGTGGTAGACCACTCCCTGAAGAAACCGTCCCGTGTCATTTCCGTCAATCCATCCGATTCCGAAGCCATGGCCATGGGACGGGACTATGATGCGGAAGTAGTAATGTTGGGTCGCGCCATAGTTAAGGATGCAGGACCTATCGGGCAGTTCGACCTTCGCTCCTGCCGTGCCGAGATATCTGTGCGAGCCATTCAAGTCGCCAATGGACATGTGCTGGCATCTGCAAATGCCAGTACAGCCGCGCCCCATGTCGACCCCTTGAGTGGGGGAATCGCAGCCTTGAAGAAAGCATCTGAAAAAGTTAGTAAGACTCTGGTCGCAAAAATTATCGAGAAATGGGTCAAGCCGGCAGGGGTCGTCACAGTAGATATTCTGGATGTGAACAGATATAGTGATCTTGTACGGTTTAAGGGAATGCTCAAGAATGAGGTGCGGGGCGTCGGCAAAGTATACCAGCGAAGTTTTCAAGCAGGCAATGCCAAGTTGGAATTGGGTTATCGTGGAACAGCCCAAGATCTAGCTGATGAGTTGGCCTTGAAGGAGTTCGAGTCGTTTCGGGTTGATATCTTGGAAGCGTCTCAATACCGATTGAAACTGAAGTTCACCCCTAAAGACTAGAAGCTGTTTCAAAACCCTTTTTCTCGTCTGGTTGGCCATTTTTGAAAGTTCTAAGCTCGCTTCGCTAAAATTGTAGCACGTAGTGCCTCTGTTCAAGGCGTCAGCCGCAACCCATGCGCTAACTCGGGCTAACGCCCTCAAACAGTTACAATTTTGACGCTCCGCTTCACTAAGAACTTTTGGCAAAAATGGCCAAAATGGACTCGTCCAAAGGTTTTGAAACAGCTTGTAGTGTCCTGTCCCGGAAATATATTTCTTGGCGAATTGAAGCTCCCTGTCCGCCTCGGTAGACCGCAGGCGGGCGGGGAATGCGCTCGTTTTTGCGGTTCAAATAGACGACAGGCCTTGTACAGGGAAATAGCTACAAGAGATGAGACTTGGAATCATAGGTCTTCCGAGTTCAGGTAAGTCGACCATTTTTCAGGCTCTGACCCGGAGCAGGTCTGAAGAGCCAACCCACAAGGGGCATCGCATCGTTACTGTCCAGGTGACAGACCGGAGGGTCGATGCCTTGAGCAGACTATTCAAACCCGACAAGACTGTCCATGCCCGTCTTGAATACTCACTCCCTTCCAGCACAAAAGCCTACAGCCCAGATGGGCGGATTGATGAGAGCTTTTGGAATGAAGTTCGTCCCTGTGATGCCCTGATCCATGTAGTGCGAAATTTTCAACCGCCAGGTGGAGAGGCGCCACATCCGCGAGACGATTTTGTGAAACTTGAGACTGACATGATCTTTGCTGATCTTGTGGTGGTTGAAAAGAGGATCGAACGTCTCGATCTTGACAAAAAGCGTGGCAAGGAAATAAGCCCTGAGGAGCACCAGCTGCTCGAAGCCTGCCTCCGGACGCTTGAAAAGCAGAGGCCTTTACGGGATGATCCTGAACTGGCTACTGCTCACCTCTTGAAAGGGTTTACTCTACTTTCAGCCAAACCGGTCCTTGTCGTCTTCAACAATAATGACGAAGACGACGGCCTTCCACCATGGGAGGGACCACCTATACTTAACAATCGGCTCGTGGTCCGAGGTAAGCTGGAAATGGAGCTTGCAGCGTTGCCCCCTGAAGAAGCCGCAGAGTTTTTAGCAGCATATCATATCAAGAGCTCGGCCATGGACAGGGTAACTCAGCATTCTTGCACTACACTTGGCCTGATTGCATTTTTTACCGTGGTCCATAATGAAGTGCGTTCTTGGTTAATCCCCAAGGAGACCATGGCCCTGGATGCTGCCGGGGTAATCCATTCGGATATGCAAAAGGGTTTTATCCGGGCCGAGGTCCTTGCCTGTGACGAGCTAACGGCTGCAGGCACATACCAGCAAGCCAAAAAAGAGGGCAAAACTCGCTTGGAGGGAAAGACTTACCTGGTTCAGGACGGAGATATCATAAATTTTCACTTCAATGTTTGAACATCTTCTTGATCTTGGTGGACAGCTTGGCGGATTCTAATGCGCCAAACTCTTTGAGGAGGGATTCCTGTTTCTTGGTGAGACCCGTAGGCGTCTTTACCAGGACCTGGATGATCTGATTCCCTCTTCCATGGCCCCTCAGAGAGGGGATACCCTCACCTTTGAACCGAAACACCTCACCCGGCTGCGTCCCCTTGGGGATGCGGAGCTTCTTCTCTCCTGTCAGGGTCGGCACATTGATATCAGCGCCAAGGGCTGCCTGGACAAACGAGATAGGGACCTGGCAAATAATATCGTTGTTGTTGCGCTCAAAGAAATGGTGTGGTTTCACGTTGATAAAGACATACAGGTCCCCTGGCGGGCCACCCCGTGTGCCGCTTTCCCCTTCACCGATAAGTCGTAAGCGTGAGCCAGTATCGACCCCGGCGGGTATCTTCACAGAAACTTTCTTTATGCGCTCAACTCGCCCTGTACCACGGCACTCAGGACAGGGGTGGGATATGGTTCTGCCCTCACCACGACAATGGGGGCATGTCGTTCTTATGCTGAAAAAGCCCTGGGTTCGGCTAATCTGGCCAAATCCGCCGCACTGGCGGCAGTCTTCCGGATGGGTTCCAGGTTCGCATCCGGTGGTCTCGCAGGTGGGGCAGTTTTCGAGTTTTTCAATCTCGATCTCAGTATCCACGCCAAAAGCAGCATCCATAAAGCTGATTGCCAGGTCATATCTGAGATCCGCTCCCCGGCGTGCTGCTGTCCTGGAGCGTCTGCCGGTCCCGAAACCAAAGAAATCTTCAAAGATATCGCTGAAGCTTGAAAATATATCTTCAAATCCCCGGAATCCGGAAAAGCCCGTACCTTGAAGCCCCTTATGCCCGTAGTGATCATAGATGTTTCTTTTCTCAGGATCCCTGAGTACCTCGTAGGCCTCGGCAGCCTCCTTGAATTGCTCCTCCGCTTCCTTATCACCGGGGTTTCGATCCGGATGGTATTTCAAGGCGAGTTTTCTGTAACTTGCCTTTATCTGATCTTCATCGGAGTTCCGGTCAACCCCGAGAATTTCGTAGTAGTCGCGCTTAGTTGTCATGCTTCTCCTTGTTCTTTCTCTATTTCCTCTTCCGGCTTTGGAAGATCCTTCACAAAGTCGTAAGAAAGCTCATACACCGTGTTGCTACCCTCGACCTTTGCATAGTAGGAAGCTTCCGGCCCTCTTATCCCAAAGCTCAGGCCCCCGATTACCTGCCCCTCTTCATCCATGAGTCTGATCATGCCATACGGCTTGTCAAGGCTATAGTATGAAACCGGATGGTCTGGTTTATCATATATCTTTTTAAATTTCAGCTCCTTCACTCTCCAAACAAGGTTTATTACGTCGCTCTCGGCAATCTCTTTACCAGGAGGCTCGACCAGTACCCACTTATTCTCTTTTTTCTCGGCCACAAAAGTCTTCTTGTCAGCACGCCACACGACCTTGAAAATATCGTCTTCCTCAAATCGAAGGATATGCTTGTCACGGAGATCATCATACGTCTTGTCTAAGACATCTTTTAAGCGGGTGTATACCAGGAGCATCCTTCCTTCTTGATCCACCCTGATATACCGCATGTTTCCCGTGGGGTTTTCTCTCCCTATCAGGACCTTGCGGGGCACAGTGAGCCCTTTTCCAGAAAGTGAAACCTCTATCTCTGGATCAGCAAGACCAAAGGCACCCAAATCCTCGGGGAGTGGAGTGATTTCTCGTTGCCAGGTTCCGTTTGCCAGAGCATCTATGATCTGGTGAACCGCCCAAGTATCAGCCCGGGCCTTGATGGGTTCGGCCAAAAACCACTCATTCTCCCTTTTTTCAAGCACCACCGTACCCTTGGGATTCCTAAGGCGCATGGACTCGATGTCTTGGTCTTTGATGTTCAAAACCTTGCTGGACGAAGCAGCCTTTTCTTTTTGTTTTCCTGTGTAGCGCACCTCATAGAAATAATAGAAACCCACCAGCAGGAGCAGAATAGTTGAAAGAAAGGCTATCTTTTTCCCATTCACTTGGTGATCCTCCTTCGGCCCACCTCCCTTTGGCGTTCCCTTGCTGGCACGCCTTTAACCTCAGCTACGAACCTGAGATAGGCCTCGGTTCTCATCTCCTTGTAAAGTGGAATGTTTAAGGAGACATCCACTACGGCTGGAATAGGGCCAAAATATTTGGTCAAGTGATCAACTTCAATCATAGGCATACTGCAAGCACAAGATAATCTTTAAAAATAATGCATACTTCTTCTTTGTCAATAGGGAACAAAACAGTAGTGAAAGGTATTGGAGGGTACCCTTTGCTGACTGAAAAACAGGTTGACGATCTAATCGGTTCTGTGAGAAACTTCGCGCCTCCGTGCGGGTATCGAATGAAACCCGGTCAGACGAAGAACTAAAGAAAGAAGGAGGGAGCATGGCTATCAATATCGTTGAAAAGATCGACGGGCTCATCAAGGTCAGACATGTCATCGTCAGTGTGTCCAACAAGAGCGGTCTGGAAGGCTTTATTCCATCACTCCTGGAGGTCAATCCGGAGATACGGATATTTTCGACAGGTGGAACATATGGCAGGATTAACGAGATCCTGGGGGACCGGGCTTCTTCATGCCTGACCCCTGTCTCTGCTTATACCGGGCAGCCAGAAACCCAGGGAGGACTGGTCAAGACGCTCGATTTTAAGATTTACCTTGGTCTGCTCACAGAGACCTATAATGATGCCCACCAGGACGACCTCCAAAGGACCGGGGCTGTTCCGATAGATATGGTTGTGGTCAACCTGTATCCCTTTAAGGAAACCATATCCAAAGAGGGCGTCACTGTGGAACAGGCCAGGGGAAATATTGACATTGGCGGACCCTGCATGATAAGGGCCTCGGCAAAAAATTTCATCAGGGTGGCACCGGTTGTGGATCCTGCTGACTATGAACGGATCATCTCTGAGATGAAGGCAAACAGCAGCCAGATCTCGCTCGAACTTCGATACGATCTGGCCCAAAAGGCCTTTGAACACACCGCCGAATATGACCGCCATATTGCAGACTTCCTGGTAAGTAGATCTCTTGGGGATGTGAGCAAGTGTTACCAAATCATGGGGGATTGATAAAATGACTGAAGATCTCAAGAAAATGTATAGAACCGTTATGGACGACCACTTTCCTTCAAAGATGGAAATAAGCTTTGTTGAGGGAGATGAACGACAGACACTTTTCTACGAGAAGGTGACCTGGGTCATCGAGGATGTTGAGAAAGGCCTCAGATACGGGGAGAACCCGGGCCAGGAAGCTGCCCTTTACAAGTTGGTCAACGGCAATCTGGTCCTGGGCGAGACCCAAATCATTCAGCCTGGCCGATACCTGGCCTCTGACATCGAATTATTGCAATCAGGAAAGCATCCTGGAAAGACTAACCTGACTGATACGGACAATTCCTTAAACATACTCAGATATTTTGTCGATAAGCCAACTGTGGTCATTGTCAAGCACAACAATCCCTGTGGGGTCGCACGGGCCGACTCCCTTGAGGAAGCATACTTCAAGGCAAATATAGCCGACCGCGTGGCTGCCTTTGGTGGCTGCATTGCCGTTAACCGTTCGATGGACAAAGCCACCGCTGAAGCGATAAGCAACCAATATGCCGAAGTGGTCGTGGCCCCGGGTTTCGAGGACGGGGTAATGGATATCCTTGCTGAAAAGAAGAATCTTCGTGTGATAAGGATTGGCGATATCGAGCGTTTGCAAACATTCGTGGGCGAGCGTTTTGTGGATTTCAAGTGCCTTATCGATGGTGGAATTATAGCCCAATGGTCTTTTGCGCCCCAGTCACGGTCCAAGGAAGATCTTAAGCTGGCCGAATGCGACTATAAAGGAAAAACGTATCGGATCAAACGGGAACCGACTGATCAGGAATATGCTGATATGCTGTTTGGCTGGCTGGTCGAGTCCGGAATCACATCCAACTCCGTAATATATGTCAAAAACGAGGTCACTGTAGGGATCGGAACCGGTGAACAGGACCGTGTGGGGGTGGCAGAAATCGCCAGGGACAAGGCTTACCGCAAGCTGGCGGACCGCTATTGCTATGAGGAACTAAATATTCCTTATAATGAGCTTACGGACCAGGGAAAGAAAGAAGAGATTGACAACAGGGTGGCTCAAGAAAAGGGCGGCTTGACCGGGGCTGCCATGGTCAGCGATGCCTTCTTCCCGTTCCGGGACGGCGTGGATGTGGGCATACAAGAAGGGATTTCTGCGGTCGTCCATCCCGGTGGTTCATTCAACGATTATCAGTCTATTGAGGCCTGTAACGAGGCCAACGTTACCATGGTATATACCGGCCAGAGAAGCTTCAAACACTGACGCTTCCGTAAAGGCCCCATCTACGGCGTTCCGCCTCGTCTTTCGTCATTGCGACGTATCTACAAGTACGCCTCATTCCTCAAGACTCGCGCGCCTTGTATCTGAGGCCTTTACGGAAGCGTCAGCAGTTGTGCGTCTTTACAAAAGTATATATCACCATATGTCATCATGATTTCTTCCATTGACGACCACTTGTCTGCCCTGTATCGCCTCAGACGCTTCGGGATCAAGCTCGGACTCGGCACAATTTCCCGCTTGATGAAGGGCCTCGGAAATCCCCAGGATCGTTTTTTCCCTATCCACATTGCAGGAACCAACGGCAAGGGATCAATCGCAGCCTTCCTCTCTTCAGTCCTTTCACATGCAGGATATAAGGTAGGGCTCTACACCTCTCCTCATCTTGTCTCTTTCAACGAACGGATACAGATCAATGGATGCCCCATATCAGACAAGGATGTGGCACAAGTTGCAGAGGCGGTTCAGCGGGTATACACCCAGGGGGAGCCGCCAACCTTTTTCGAGTGTGCCACTGCTATGGCCTTTTACCATTTCGCTTCAAAAGGGGTGGACTGGGCTATCCTTGAAACAGGTATGGGAGGCCGGTATGATGCAACAAACGTCGTGCATCCCGAGGTCAGTGTCATTTCGAATATCAGCATGGAACACCAGCAATATCTTGGAAATACCCTGGAAAAAATTGCCCGTGAGAAGGCGGGCATTATCAAGAAAGGTGCTGGTGTTGTCACGGGAACTCGGCAGAAAAGTCCACTGCGGATCCTGGAGCAGGTGGCTGCAGAAAAGAAAGTCCCTTTATACAGGCTCGGAAAGGAGATCCGGATCCGTAGAGATAAGGAAGGGACTTTCACCTATATAGGCATTAATCATAGCTGGTCTCGGATCAAGATCGGATTGATAGGAGACCACCAGGTCACCAATGCCGCCCTGGCACTGGGGACCCTGGAGCTTTTATTGACCAAAAGGCTTCACCTGACGGATGAAGCCATCTACGCTGGCCTTGCCGCCACCCGCTGGCCCGGACGTCTTGAAGTTCTCTCAGCAGACCCTTACATACTTTTGGATGGAGCGCACAACCCGTCCGCGGTGAGGACCCTGAAGAAGTTCCTAAAAAAATCGATCCCCTCCCGTCGGTTGACCATGGTGGTTGGTATTTTGGAGGACAAGGCATGGAAGCCCATGCTACGGGAGCTTACCACTGTGGCTGACCGTATGATTCTCACCAGTCCGAAGTATGAGCGCACTGCCGACCCTCACGAGTTGGCATCATTTGTTCGTACTCTAAAACAGGACCTTGTCGTCATACCCCATTTGCCAGATGCCATATCGTTTGCCCTTGATGAGGCTGGAGCTACAGACGCCGTGTGCATCACAGGATCCCTTTACACTGTGGGCGATGCCAGGGCCTATCTTGAGAGGGCCAATGCTCC
>JAUWXJ010000058.1 GCA_030616425.1 Desulfobacterales bacterium
AATCACAAATCCAGGTTTCACCCAGTTTGCCCACCATAAAAATCTTGACTAAATCATATCAATGAAACGCTTTAAAGATTCTTGCCAGGGCATCGGCTCATAGCCGCTGCGTTGCGCGAAAAGCGTTGTGTCAAGCACCGCGGGAAGTAGGGGACGTCCGTGAAATTTCAACATTCTCCCACGTATCTCCCGATATTGGCATTGGTTGAGGCAAGCTGCTGTAGAATCACTCATTGAGACACCTAGAATATCAATATTTCACGGACGTCCCCTATTTTCCTCAATTGTTAGGCGGTGCTGCTCTGTTTGGCCTTTTTTCGGAAAATAACTAGGAGTACACCAGCCACGACACCAAAAATGACATCGCCAGCATATGCCCAGACTGGAAGTCCGTATCGTATGCTACCCACAAGGAAGAAGACGCCGTAGCAAACTAGTCCATACGCTGCGAGTGGCAACATTGCTCCATATTTGAGAGGGTTTCGAGCAAGGATTACAAAGAATATCCCGATCATCCCAAATATCGCCAAGCTCAGTCGGAACATAAACACAGTAATGGCCTCTGCAGCAGGGGGCTGAATCCCTACCCAATGGGAAAAAGCGGTGAACGCCCGCCACGGGAGAGCGGCAAAGACAAATGCCAGCAGGCAACATACGGCACAAATCCATAGTACGGTCTTTAACCCTTTCATTTCTGCACCTCCTTCGAGAAAAGGGAAAAGGGGGGTCAAATCTTGATCAGTGAATTATAGCCTTTCTGTAATCACAAATCCAGGTTTCACTCAGTTTGCCCACTATAAAAATCTTGACTAAATCGTATCCATGAAACGCTTTAAAGATTCCTGCCAGGGTATGGGTTCGTAACCGCTGCGTTCAGTGAAAAGCGTTGTGTCAAGCACCGAGTAAGTTGGCCGCTTGGCAGGGTGCGCAAATTCCTGGCTCGTGGTTGGCACTACTTCGTTGCCGAGCCCCTTCACTTTGAGGATTTCTTTTGCAAATTCAAACCAGCTAATGCCCCCCTCTGTTCGATCTGTAAGATGATATACTCCGAAATTGCCTGAGTGGATCAATTCAATTAATCCTTGCGCCAGGTTCACCGTCCAGGTGGGGGACATGGTCTGATCCCGTACGATTCTAAGGATCTCATTTTCTTTGGCCAGCCGGAGAATCGTATAGACGAAATTCTGGCCATACTTGCCATATAGTGAACTGGTGCGGATCAGGTAGTATCGGTTCAGGATGGACTGGACAAAGACCTCGCCGGCCCGCTTTGATTCTCCATAAACACTGATCGGATTCGGTTGATCGTCAGGCTGGTAGGGTTGGTTGGTTTTGCCGTCAAAGACATAGTCTGTACTGAAATGACAAAGTACACTTCCGAATTCCTCACAGGCAAGAGCCAAGTGCTGTACACCGTATGCATTCACAAGAAACGCTGTTTCGCGATCCGTCTCGGCCTGATCAACCTGATTATAGGCAGCGCAATTGATGACTATGTCTGGTTTGGTTTTTCTCACAAGACCAAAGATCTGCTCTTTGTCTGTGATGTCTATTTCGTCTAGATCAAAAGAGAAGATTTCATGTTCTTTTTCTAACATGGGGATCAGGTCCTGGGCCAGCATCCCCTTGGAGCCTGCAACGACGATCTTCATTATGCACTCCAGAACCCCTTGCTTTCCCGAGACAATCTTTCCTTCAACGGCCTCCACCACTGTTCATTTGCCTTGTACCAGGCCACGGTCTGTTCAATCCCTTCTTTGAATGCTACAGTCGGGCTCCAATCCAATTCGCTTTTGATTTTGTTGTTGTTTAAGGCATAGCGAAAATCGTGTCCTGGGCGGTCCTCGACAAACGTGAGACACGATTCCTCTTTGCCGAACAAAGGCAAGACCTCTCGTGCCACGTCGATGTTCAGTTTTTCAGTCTCGCCGCCAACATTGTACGCCTCTCCAGGTTTCCCTTGATCCATTATCAGGTCGATGGCCCGGCACGCATCTGTAACAAAGATCCAGTCACGGACATTCAAGCCTTTTCCGTAAATGGGCACAGGCATGTCTTCTATAAGGTTGGTAATCATAAGGGGGATGAATTTTTCAGGGAATTGGTAAGGACCGTAGTTGTTTGAGGGCCTCGCAATTAGGGTCGGCAACCCGTAAGTTTCAAAATAGGCCCGCACAAGAAGATCTGCAGCCGCTTTGGTGGCCGCATACGGCGAATTGGGACAAAAAGGGCTTTCTTCGGAAAAGGATCCTTCTTCTCCAAGGGTGCCGTAGATTTCATCCGTAGATATGTGAACAAACCGGAACGAGGGATCCTTTGAAAGGGTATCTGTCCAGTACTGCCTGGCCGCTTCCAGGAGCACCTGGGTCCCTACTATATTTGTTTGAATAAATCCCTTGGCATCCAATATGGATCGATCCACATGCGATTCTGCAGCAAAATGCACAACAGCTTGAATATGGCCCTCCTGAAACAGAGAACTGACCACGTGTTCATCTGTGATATCGCCGCGCACAAAACGGTAGTATGGATCATCCTCAAGGGCCTTTAGATTTTCAAGGTTGCCGGCATAAGAAAGATTGTCCAGGTTGATGAGTTCAAGCTCGGGATGGGTAGTGCGCATGTGGTGTATGAAATTAGTGCCAATAAACCCGCAACCGCCAGTTATTAAAATCGCTTTTTCCAAATGGTGTTCACTCCCTTGTTTGTAAACCTTCACCGCAGAGGCGCAAAGACCGCTGAGTTAGAGAAAAAACTTTCCTCTCTGCGAACTCTGCGTCTTTGCGGTGAGCCATTTTTTAAACCTCCACCACGTTGTTATCTCCGATAAGGAGGCGCAAGGCGCGGCTCTGGTTTTTTTGATGGAGCACCCGGGCTTCTCGGCCGATCAGGCTATCTTCAAGTCTAGTTATATTTTCAATATAACACTTGTCCATGATTACCGAGTGCTCGATGGCTGAATTTATTATGCGTGTGCCGTGGCCGATCGTCGTATGAGGCCCGATGAAGGAATCCACGATTTCGCACCTTTTTCCAATCACAACAGGGCCACGGAGGTTGCTATTGATAATCTTGGCTCCCTTTTCTATCTGGACACGTCCGATAACCTTGCTTTTGCGATCTACTTTTCCTTTTATATCGCGTTTGATGTAGTCATCCAGCACAACCGTGTTGGCTTCCAGGAAGTCATCCTTTTTCCCTGTGTCAAGCCACCAATCCTCAAGGATCTGTCCTTTTACTGATCCCCCTGAGCGCATTAGCTCCTGAATGGCATCTGTGATTTCAAGTTCTCCTCGAGCAGAGGGCTTGATCCGATCAATAGCCTTGTGGATTTTAGGTGAGAAGAAATAAACCCCTACCAAGGCCAGGTTGGAAGGTGGGGTCTTGGGTTTTTCCACAAGCTTTACTACCTGTCCCTTTTTGTTTAATTTAGCTACACCAAAGGCCCGGGGGTTTTCTACTTCTTTGAGAAATATGAGGCCGTCGAGGTTTTCTGAATCAAACTCCTCCATAAACTCTTTAATCCCTTGAGCAAGGAGGTTGTCACCCAGATACATGACAAAGGGAGAGTTGCCTAGAAAAGGGCGCGCTATCTTGACTGCATGGGCCAATCCTAGAGGTTCTTGTTGCAGGATATAGGTAACTCGAATGCGCCAGCGGCTTCCCTTGCCGAGAAATCCGCGCACATCGTTTTGCGTCTCCGGGGAAACAACAACACCCACCTCTTTTATGCCCGCATCCCGGATGTGGCGGAACACGTAACCCAGGATCGGTTCATTGGCCACGGGAACAAGCTGTTTGGGCATGGTATGGGTCAGGGGCCTGAGCCTGGTCCCCTTGCCACCTGAAAGCACCAAAGCCTTCATTAGATTACTCCTTTTCTTCTAGTCCCTGAACGAGAAGTCATATTCAGGCAAAATCCGAATATCGAAATCCGAAATCCGTACTGTTTTCAAGGCGTGAGCCGCAAACAAATTCGTACTGTTTTCAAGGCGTAAGCCGCAATACCGAATGACAAAATGACCAAAACTAATACATTGAAAATTCGATGTTTTTGTCATTGGAACATTTTTATTTCTGTCATTGTTTCGGGTTTCGTGCTTCGGATTTCGAATTTTTGACCGAAAAAACAGAGATTTTCGGTCAAGCACTACCTCACAACCCCCAGGCGTCCGGAATGACTCGTCTTGGAGTAGGCATCCAAGTCCAGGCCTGCCCGCCATCGTCCGCCTGCGCGGGACTCAGGCGAGGAAGGCGGGGATAGATTCTTTCCTTTAGAGAGATGATGGTACCCTATAGCGGCAATCATGGCCGCATTATCAGTGCAAAGTTCAGGGCTCGGGATGTGGATTGCAATACCAGCATCCTTTGCCGCTTCCTTCATCAACTCCCGAAGCCTGTGGTTTGAGGCCACGCCCCCTACCAAGGCCAGGTGTCGGCAACCCTTGGCGTTTGCAGCTGCAATCCCCTTTTTGACCAAGACCTCAACTACTGCTTCTTGAAACCCGGCTGCAATATCCGGAATCTTTGTTGAGTCGCATTTGTTGCTGTGTACATAACGTGCCACAGCCGTCTTGATGCCGCTAAAGCTGAAATCAAACCCGGTCTTGTCAAGGAATGCCCTCGGGAAGCGTATCCGTTCCGGATCCCCCTGTTGGGAAAGCTGGTCAATAACCATACCCCCGGGGTATCCCAAACCGAGGAGCTTTGCCACCTTGTCAAAGGCCTCGCCAGCGGCATCGTCTCTGGTTTGGCCCATATGTTCAAAGTCCATAGGCCCTGCTACATAATAAAGGTTCGTATGCCCCCCAGAGGCGAGCAGCGCCACAAAAGGGAAGGGTGGGGGGTCGGGCTCAAGATAGACTGCGGCAATATGCCCGTGCAGATGATTCACCCCTGTCAGCGGGAGCCCTCTGGCATAGGCAAAGGCCTTGGCAAAGGAGAGTCCCACCAGGAGTGCACCCACCAAGCCCGGTCCGCAGGTGACAGCAACACCATCAATGCCGTTTGAATCCGCTCCGGCAATCGCCAATGCCTCTTCCACCACAGGAACAATTTTTTCCATATGCTTTCGGGATGCCAGCTCCGGTACAACGCCTCCGTAAGGATGGTGTGTGGCTACCTGGGACCAGACCACATTGGATAAGATGGTGCGTCCGTCAGAAGTCACAGCAGCGGCTGTCTCGTCGCAAGATGTATCGATTCCCAGGACTTTCATGATGGGCCCTGTTCTATATTTTTAGTTTTTCTTTTCTCCATTCCTCCTCAAATATCTATCCTCCTTAAAGGTCTTTCTTCAGAAACATCAACATCTTCGAGATTGACAACAAATTGCTTCAAGAAAAGCCCTTTGGAACGACACAGATCTATGACCCTTTTTTGACTTTTCTCAGCCATGTTACGACACGAGATAATCAAGCCGTTGACGGACACCTTTTCTAGAATCTCTTCAAGATTAGCACCGGTTCCCATTACAGGGTAGCCATAGAGCCGTTTTCCTACCTTTGTGAAGTCGTCATCAATAAGCCCCACGGGTTTTACGTCCAAACGCTTGTTGTCCAGTATTTCCTTCAGCAGCACCTGGCCTCCATGTCCAGCTCCGTAGATGAGAACATTTTCTCCCTTCAAGGCCTTGTATTTTATAAGCTCTCTGAAAGAACGAAATGAGGCCCGGGATCCGACCAAAAACGCAGTGGTCAAGAACCAGTCGATCAGAAAGACCCCTTTGGCAAAGGAGGCAAACCGGTAAATATAGATCACGACTGCCAGAGAAAGAAGGGTCCCCAGGAGGCTGGCCTTAAGATAGACAAACACATCACTGAGTCCCATGTAGCGCCACATTCCCCGATAGACGCCAACCCAAAAGAAAGCCACAAACTTACATATGATAATCGCAGGCAGCGACATTAGAAAGACTTTGAAGAATACATTGAATTGAGGGGTGAAGCCAAAACGAAGCCGATACGATAGATAATAGGCAAAAGAGACAAGGGCAAGATCAAGGACTACATGAAACATCTGACGCTTAAAGGTTATTTCAAGGATTATGGGAGTAAAGCGGCTTTCTCGAAGGACCGAGAACTCCTTTTCAGGGTAGACCCTGATCTGGGCAAGGTAAATACCCATCAGGATCACAGAGAGCAGAAGGGGAATAATGACTGTGGGTGCTGCCAGAGAATCATGTTGCTGAACAAAGATTGCTGCCAGCCCAGACAATACAGCTGTTCCATACAAAAACAGTACAGCGCCTCTTTCACTGAAACCCATGAGCACCAGACGGTGCGAGGTATGGTCTCGCCCTCCAGTGGAGGGCTTTCGGCCGCTTAGAAGACGGATGGTAGTCACCATGGCAGTGTCAAAGATAGGAACCATCAGGACAAGGACCGGCAGGGCATAAAGGGATACATGGAGATGGACAGATCTTGTGACAGGGTGGAGGCAAAGCATAGAAAGAGTGAAGCCTATGGGGAGACTTCCACAGTCTCCCATAAATATAGAGGCTGGATGGAAGTTGTATATCAAAAAGGCGGCTGAGGCACCTGTCAGAAAAAGGGAGACGGTCAGGAGCTGGAAGGAGCCTTCATTAAGATACAGGAATGAGAAAAAAGCAGCAGCGATCAAGCTGATTCCAGCACACAGCCCGTCCATATTGTCCAATAGGTTGACGGCATTGGTAATACCCACAATCCAGACAATGGTAATGACCGTGTCTGCAGTCAGGGACGAACTCCATTGAAGTCGATAGCCCAGGAATGCAACCATGGAAGCCACCATTATCTGGACTATCAATTTATTTTGCGGTCGGAAATGGAGCAGATCATCAAGGAGACCAAGGATAAAGAGTATGGTTATCCCAAGCCATACCACAGTGATGTAAGAAGGGACAGCAAGCCCGGGTGAATGTGGCTGCACATATTCAATGATGGAACCAAAATCGGCGAACCACAGAAGGGGTAGTCCAGCAGCGCAATAGATGACAATACCACCCAGAAAGGCGGTCGGTTTGGTGTGCCATCGATCTTTTCTAGGGGTTGCCACCAACCCGGATCGGATAGCTCCCCACCTGACGATGGGGGTTAGGGCAGCACACACAAGAAACGACAAACCGGCAAACATAATGTAAGAGGATAATTGCTGCATCTGGCCTTGCGCCTTGAGATCCCTTCGGGATTGTCTAGAATCGGCAGAATATTCGCAATAGCCTGAAAAATCAAGGTATAAAGGGGGATATCAGTTTTTTCCTTGACAAAAATCCGAAAAACGCCCATATCTCAATGTGGGAACATTGCTTTTAACGCATTGGAATTTCAAAGTATTATAGCACCGTGTGCGTAAGCCCGTGAAGTAAACCACCGCACATCACGGCGGGAGAGGCTTCACAATCTTTAGAAGGTAGGAGGCATTATGAAAGGTGGAAAACTTGGGATCAATGGCTTGGGACGTATCGGAAAACTGTTGATCTGGCAGCACGTGGGACGGAAAACCTTCTCGGAGATCGTTATAAATGCTGGGCGTCCGGTGGGCACAAGTCTTGAGGATGTGGCAAGTTTTATTGAAAAGGATTCCTCATACGGAACCATGCACAACTACCTGTATGGGTACACCGCAGGGCGCTTGATTGAGAATCTGGACGAAAAATCCGGTTCTATGGTGATAGATGGTATCCCAGTTACGATCCTGGCTGAGCGTAATCCGAAGGATGTCCCTTGGAAGTCACACGGGGTGGATGTGGTGGTAGAAGCGACAGGTCAGTTTACAGATCCCACGCAACCTGCAGACGCACCAAAAGGGTCGATTCGCGGTCATCTGGCTGCTGGGGCGCGAAAGGTGATTGTAACAGCTCCCTTCAAGATTAAGGACAAGAGCACGCCAATGCCCGAGGATGCAGTCACAACTGTCATGGGCATAAATGACGGTGACTATGATCCAGCTACCCACCAGATTATATCAAACGCATCTTGTACGACCAACTGTTTGGCTTATATGATGAAGCCCCTGTTAGACTACTTTGGTTTGGAGAGGATTTTGACCGCCTCTATGGCTACGGTGCATGCCGTAACAGGTTCCCAACACGTGCTGGATCGGATACCCAAGGCAGGAACCACTGATCTGAGACGCAACAGAAGCATCTTTAACAACATTATATTGACGACTACAGGGGCGGCCAAGGCGTTGGCCCTGGTCATACCTGAGATGAAGAAGATCGGTTTTGTGGCTGAATCGGTTAGGGTTCCCCTCTCTACAGGCTCTCTCATTATCTTGACTATTGATATTCAGGATGCTCCTGGCCAGGATTCCATCAACCGCGACCTGATCAATCAGATTTATAGGGCCGCTGCAGAAAAAAACAGGAAAGGATATGTTCGATATTCAGAGGAGCAGAACGTCTCTTCAGACATGATAGGTCACCCTTTAGCTGCGGCGATTATCGAAGGAGGGGAGACTGACACCCGAACCGGGACCATATCATTCGACCTGAAACAGCTTAAGGGTTATTCCAAGGTGGTGGAGGACTGCCTTGGCAGTAGCGTGATTGACATTCCTGTGGCGAAGGCGGTGGTATACGGATGGTATGATAATGAAATGGGTGGGTATGTCCATATGCTCACAGACAGGGTTGTGAGCGTGGCATCCATGTTGGATTAGAAGTGGTTTCAAAACCCTTTTTCTCGCTTGTTTGACCATTTTGGAAAGTTCTAAGTTCGCTTCGCTAAAATTGAAAAGCTCGGGCTAACGCCCTCAAACAGTTCCAATTTTTACGCTTTGCTTCACTAAGAACTTTTGGCCAAAATGGTCAAAATGGACTCGCTAAAGGGTTTTGAAATCGGCTCTAGTAAATATTGACAGGGTGGTGGCCATTGTTATATGCAGTGGTCGTCGCCTGTGGGGCTTCTAACCCCCATTTTCTTGGATCTAGAGGGATGGTGGCCATTGCATCATCCTATTTTTTTAGTTTGCGCTGATCATAATTATCTAAAATTCCGTGGAAACCTATAACAACGTCAAGAATACACTATTGAATATCAATCAGGACCTTGGTCTGTTTATTCGCAAAGCAGGGTCCATTGATGGCCTGTCTCATCACCCCCTTGATGCTTGGAAGGAAACCACAACCCGAATTCATAGACAATTGGCCGAGGAAATGATCCGCGTGGCTGTAGTGGGCTCCGTCAAGTCAGGTAAAAGTACCCTGATCAATGCCCTGTTTGGGGGCGATTATCTAAAGAGGGGTGCAGGAGTGGTGACCTCCATCGTTACCAAGATACGACCAGGGGATTCTATGAGGGCCAGGCTTGAGTTCAAGACATGGGATGAGATAAATTCCGAGTTGAGCCAGGCATTGGTTCTGTTCTCTGCCGCTCATTTGGGAACTGATGAGAGAAGTTTCGACATAACCCGTGAAGAAGATAGAACTCAACTACAACAGAGTCTTTCCTCGCTGAACACAGAGCAACTTATCTCCAATGATACCCGCGATCCCAATAGCGTGCTCATTACCGAATATCTAAAGGGGTATGACCGCGTCAAAAGCTTTGTCTACTTTGAACCGAGTACTCATACATTTGAGAAGAAAGATTTTTACAAGCAAAAGGATTTTGTGGGAGATGAGTCCTTAGCTCTCTATTTGAAGGATGTTTTGCTAACCCTTATCGCCCCTGAAGGGTTTGGAGAAAACCTTGAGATCGCTGACTGTCAAGGGAGCGATTCTCCTAACCCTTTACATCTCACTATGATACAGGACTATCTCCTCTATGCGCACCTCATTATCTATGTGTTGAGCAGCCGCACCGGATTGCGTCAGGCAGACATCAAATTCCTCAACATCATCAAGAAAATGGGACTAGTGAGGAACATATTCTTTGTTCTGAACTGCGATTTTAGCGAGCACGAAGATCTCGCAGATTTGAAGCGGGTTGCCGGCAGGGTGCGGGACGAACTCAACATGATTTTGCCTGAGCCGGAGGTGTTTGCCTTCTCTGCACTTTATAATCTCTTTAATGGTCTTGACCGCAAAGAGGCTCCCCTTGCTCGAAAGGACCTCTTGCGGCTTGAACAATGGCGGGAAGAGACGGACATGGTGACCTTCTCAGATCGAGAAACAGACCGGTTTGTTAAGGCCTTGGTGGGAAAGATATCGCTGAATCGTTTTGAGCTGCTTGTACAGAGCAACCTGGAGCGCATCTTTACTGTAGCTTCCAGTATGGAGGATTGGGTTCAAATCAACAAAGACTTGTTGAATAAGGATGCTGGCGAGGTTCAGACGGCATTTGCGGAGATAGACAAGAGACGACAGGCGTCTGATCGGGTGGCTTCGGTGATTAAGGATACGCTCGACGGGACAACCCGAAAGTTAAAGCGGGACCTATCAGTCGATGTTGAGCGCTTCTTTGATGTTCAGCATAGTGAAACAATCCAGGGAATAATTGAGTTTATTGACTCCTATAATGTCTCGATTAAAGATTATGAAAAAGATCTTGAGACTTCCGGCTTCCTGCCCACGCTGTACCGTATCTTTCAAGCGTTGCGTGAGGCTACTAACCGATATCTGGCAGAATCGGTCAACCCGAAGCTGGTTGATCTTGTCCGTGTCGAGGAAGAGAAGATCAAGGACGTCTTTGACCAGGTGTCGGGGCCTTACAGTTTGATGATTCAGGATGCCCTGGATCAACACCAGCGGACCATGGAGAAGCTTGGCATCAGAGTTCCACAACGTCCATTCAGGCGTGTAGAAGGCCCGAATATTGCCATGGTTAAAAGTGATGCGAATCTGAGCATTCCACCTCTTGTTACAACTATGCGGTACTCGGTTCGAATCAAGACCGATGCCATCCTGAGGCTGGGGTTTTACAGCACATTAAGGACCGTGAGAAAGCTGTTTAAAAAGAGAACGGGTGGAGAATTGGAAAGCGCTATCCGCTCCCTGGAAGACAGCGTTAGTCGAATCAAGGAGCAGATCCAGGAATCTATAACTGCGCATCATTTGGACTACAAAGAGAACTTGAAGTACCAATATCTCTTTAAATTGGTCGATATGGTATCCAGTACTCTATACGAAGCACTTGTAGATCGGGTCAGGGCCTTTACAGGGAGTTTGTCTGATATCACCGGCCTGATGGAGAATCAGCGGGTGGCCAGGGATCAGATAGTTGAGGAGTTTGTCTCTCTTGAAAAATTGGTGGGCGGTGTCCTTGATAAGGTTAGGAAGGTGGAAAGGCTTGTGGGAGAACAGGGCCCTGCGTATTCAGGCGGTCCAGCACAGGAGATGCAGATTACCTTGCGTTAACAGCAGAAATCTTAGTACAGAGATGAGAAATCCCTTTACAAAAACAAGGAACTTATGTATAGAGCGCCTGCTTTTTGACCGGCCTGCTCCCCGCAAGCCCCGTCCGGAAGGGCGGGGTCGAGGGGAGCTATATAAAAAATATTTTTCTTCCTTACCGGGAAGCCCCGTGCGGAAGCACGGGGAGGCTTCACACGCAACGGGATGATAAGGGCCGGTTCTGATGAGTTGTGGCAACGGTTTGCCGGGCTTGAAAAGAGACAAGGGAAAATATTGGATGGGAGTAAATTGTCCGTAGAGGAGATTCAGACCATGAAAAGCGAACAGGACAACGAAAAGATTAAAAAGCTGCTGTTTAAGCGCTTTGATGAAGA
>JAUWXJ010000087.1 GCA_030616425.1 Desulfobacterales bacterium
ACTGCCAAATTTTATATAAGATGTCGAAAAAGAAAATTGTAAGATCTGCTAGTATCTTTTGTGTAGTATTTTTGGCGACTCTTTCCATTAGCAGCTTACATGTCTGGCCAGAATCGCCCGGGGATAGCAAGGGCAAGATCAGGGTTTTTGTCAGTATCCTCCCCCAGGCGTACTTTTTAGAGCGTGTGGGGGGCGAACGGGTCGATGTCTCGGTCCTGGTCGGCCCCGGCTACAGCCCTGCTACATATGAACTCAGACCCAAGCAGATGGCTCAACTCGCAAAGACACAGCTTTATTTTCGCATTGGTGTACCATTTGAAGATGTGTGGATGACGCGAATAAGCAGGGCAAATCCCCACATGAGAGTGATCGACACACGTCGTGATATTGAACTTCGTTCCATGAAGGCCCCTCATCATAAAGGGGCTGAACACCACCATTATGGGACAAGCGGTCTAAAGGACCCCCACATCTGGCTGAGCTTAAGATTAGTCAAGATACAGGCCCAAAACATCTCCCGTGCCCTGATCTCAGAAGACCCCGCTCACAAGGCGTATTACGAAGATAATTTAAGGACCTTCAAGCATGATCTCGATAAACTCGATGCAGAGATCAGTGAAATCGTGAGAGTCTCAAAGAGACACCAATTCATGGTATTCCACCCGGCGTGGGGATACTTTGCGCACGATTACGGGCTGGAGCAAATACCCGTTGAGGTCGAAGGAAAAGAACCGAGTGCCAAGGCACTGGCTGATTTGATCATGCGCGCGAGACAAGACGGGATCAAGGTCATCTTTGTGCAGGCGCAATTTAGCACAAAGAATGCCGAGACTGTGGCGCGAGCCATTGGAGGACGGATTGTCCGGATTGATCCCCTTACAAAGGATTACCTGAAAAACATGAGACAGGTCGCTGAAACCTTCAGGAAGGTAATACAATGAGCCAAGAGAAAGCAGTTGTCGAGATTGATCAGGTTGATTTTGCCTATGATGGAGATCTCATTCTCCAGGACATTACACTGGCGGTTGGAGAAAAAGATTTCTTGGGAGTGGTGGGTCCAAACGGTAGCGGTAAAACCACACTTCTGAAGATCATACTCGGCCTTATTCATCCCTTGAGTGGGAAGGTTCGGGTCTTTGGTCGTGCGCCGGAACGGTCACGTCATCTTATCGGTTATGTCCCGCAGCATGCAGATCTTGACTCGAGCTTCCCTATAAGCGTGATGGACGTGGTCCTCATAGGACGATTGGGCAAGGCTCCTCGCCTGGGAGGGTATGGGAAGAGCGATCGGCAAGCTGCTGAAGGGGCTATGCAGGAAGTAGAAATATACGATCTGCGCAATCTGCATTTTGGCACACTCTCTGGTGGTCAGAAACAGCGAGTTCTAATAGCGAGGGCTTTGGTAGGAATGCCGGACCTGCTTCTTCTGGATGAGCCTACTACAAGTGTGGATGGCAGGGTTGAGCAAGACATCTATGAACTTTTGAAAAGGCTTAACGACAAGGTGACGATTATTCTTGTTTCACACGATGTGGGCTTTATCTCAAGCTATGTAAAGCGTGTAGCTTGTGTGAACCAGCGTCTTACCTGTAGTGCGACCCATGAGGTTACAGGCGATGTTGTTGAGGCATGCTACAGCGGACCGGTTCATATGTTAAAGCACACATGTAAATTGTGATAAGCAAAAGACGGTAGGTTGTGATGTTTGAATTCTTGGATACGCTTGTCAACCATGGCTTCATGCAAAACGCGATCATCATCGGTCTTCTTGCCAGCGTAGCGTGCGGCGTCATGGGGACCTATGTTGTTGTCAAACGTATTGTTTTTATCAGCGGAGGTATTTCGCATGCTGTACTGGGCGGTATGGGGGTCGCTTACTATTACGGCTACAACCCAATATACGGTGCGGTAGTGTCGGCTATCGTTGCGGCTGTGGTCATCGGTCTGGTGAGTGTGCGCTATCACCAGCACGAGGATACGATTATAGGGGCGCTTTGGGCTATTGGAATGGCAGTGGGGATTCTCTTTATCTATAGAACTCCCGGATACAGCGTTGATCTCATGAGCTACCTTTTTGGGAACATTCTCATGGTAGAAAGAGAGAGCGTCTACCTGTTGGCCTCTCTTGATGCGCTGATAGTTATCTTGGTCTTTCTGTTTTATAAACGCTTTCTATCCGTGTGCTTTGATGAAGAATATAGTCAGCTTCAGGGAATTGGCGTTGTAACCACCTACCTGTTGCTCCTTTGCCTCATCGCCTTGACCGTGGTGATCCTGATTCAGGTGGTGGGCATTATCCTGGTGATCGCCCTGCTAACACTTCCTGCAGCGACTGCGCGCTATTATGCCCGCAGCCTGATTCAAATGATGATCATCGCCTCGCTGCTGGGGGCAGTTTTTACTACCTCTGGGCTGATCGTATCATATGAGCCAAACCTTCCCGCAGGCGCCACCATTATTCTCATTGCCGGCCTGGCATACCTTTTTGCAACCGCCTCCAAGGGGGTTGCTTCACGATTTCGCGGTCACAGGGATAGGAGTGCCACACCCTGAGAGTTTTGCCGACACCTGCCCTGGCAATTGTAATCACTCTTGCCCTGCAATCACTGTGCGTAGTCAGCTTTTTTCCAAGTTTACGGTATATACAAGTCTTTCTTGTGACCATAGTTTAACGGGCTGTTGCCCAAACAGCTACGCACATGGTTCAATGCTAAGTATCGGCCAGAAAGTCCTTGCGTGATGAGGCAATTTTTCTCAGAAGCCGCGATAATATACATCCAGCTTGACTGAGGCATCCTGCCAAGTCCACACGGTATCACGGCTTCTTCGAAAAACCCCCTCACCACGCAAGTGGGCGCCTAATAAAAGCAGCAAGGGGCGATCTGAACGTAGGTTACGGTGATTTGGGCAACAGTCCGTTAATAATTGACACAACCTTAAACAATTGTTATGAAGAAAATGATAATCAGTTTAAATAGTACCGATGAAAAGCGAAATAGAAGTATTCAGAGAGTTCATCCAAAAGAAGGGCCTTCGCAATACTCCCGAACGCGAGACCATAATCGAGGAGATCTTTGCCACCCACGATCACTTTGATGTGGATGAGCTTTATTTACGGCTGAAAAACCAGAAAAAGAAGATTTCAAAGCCTTCCATATACCGCCTGATACCGTATCTTTTGGAATCCGGACTAATTCAGGAGGCCTATTTTGAAGACGGCCACCCGCACTACGAGCATGTCTACGGACACGAACACCACTGCCACCTTCGGTGTTTAAATTGCGGGAAAGTTATTGAGTTTCAAGAAAAGGCTTTGAGGAAAGTAGAAGGCAAATTGACCAAGAAATATGACTTCTTGGTTAAGGGACACAAACTTGAAGTCTCTGGTTACTGTCCCAAGTGCAAGGTACACATCTGAGAGCGGTTTCCCTGTCAAGGCACAGAAAGATTACACCAGTCCGATTGCCTTGCCTCCCTGGTAAATCACAAAAGCAACAAACCAGGCTAAGATGGTGCTGTAGATGATGCTAAATGCGGCCCACTTCCAAGAATTAGTCTCACGCCTGATGACCGCGACAGTTGCAAGGCAGGGGACATAGATCAGCACAAAAGCCATCATAGCATATGCAGAAAGGGGGGTCATCCCGGACTTTTTCAGGGCCAGCTTCAGGGCCTCGCTCTTTTCGTCTTCTTCGGCACCCACGGCATAGAGAACCCCCATGGTGCTTACGACAATCTCTTTAGCCACAAAACCGGTAAGCATTGCCACACTGCCGCGCCAGTCCATGCCAATCGGGCCAAAGATAGGGGCCAACGACTTTCCCAGATGGCCGATATAAGAATTTTCCACCCTTTCTTTGGCCTTTTGGGCTTCCAAGGCGGTGACGGCTTGGTCTCTTTCCCTAACCAGTTTTTCTATGCGATCACCCTGCACCGCAGCTATGTGAGCCCCGTAGTGGGCGCTAAGGGCTGCTACCTCGCTTTCGTAGTCCTTTGAAAGTTGAACCTCCCGCGGAAAGGAGCTCAAAAACCACACAACGACCGAACCGATCAGGATAACGCCTCCCATTTTCTTAAGAAAGATTTTGCTGCGATCCCACATGTGGATCAACAGCCCCTTGAGCATTGGGGCTCGGTAAGGTGGAAGTTCCATCACAAATGGAGCCACCTTGCCTCTTAGAAAGGTTGATCGAAATAGACGCCCAACAAGAAGGGCCAGCACAACCCCTAAGGCATAGATGGAAAAGATGGCGTTGCCGGCCTTTGCTCCAAAAAACGTCCCGGCCAGCAGGATATACACAGGGAGTCTAGCAGAGCAGGACATGAGCGGATTGATCAGAATCGTCAGGATGCGGTCCTTTTCGCTCTCAAGGGTCCGCGTGGCCATGATGGCTGGCGCATTGCAGCCAAAGCCCATGAGCATAGGAATAAAGGACTTGCCGTGGAGCCCAATCAGATGCATGACCTTATCCATCAAAAAGGCGGCGCGCGCCATATAGCCGGTATCCTCAAACAGGGCGATGCAGAAAAACAAAATGAGAATATTGGGCAAGAATATGGCGACACTTCCCACGCCACCAATCACACCGTCTACAATCAAGTCCCTGAACAAGCCCTCTGGCAAGATTTGACCAGTACTCTGGCCCAGCCAACCCACGCCAGAGTCTATCCAGTTCATTGGGTAGGTCCCGAGTGAGAAGGTGAGTTGAAACATCGCCCATATAAAAAAGACAAAGATCGGGAGACCCAGGAGGCGATTGGTCAATACCTGGTCAATTTGCCGCGAAACATCGACCCTTCTTTCCGAAACCGTCTTCAAGACCTCTTTGACAATACCGGCAATGAAACCGTACCGGTGGTCGGTCATGATAATTTCGGGTTCCTCATCAAAGAACTCGCGGAGCCGCAGGCGTTGCAGCTCTGCCTCGTGTAGGATGGCTTCTCCTTGTGGATTGCCGGCCTGGCTTACCCGTTCCTTCACGATTTTATCGTTTTCAAGGAGTTTTATTGCAACCCACCGGAGATGATAGGGGAGCTTTGTGTCGGTCTTCTCTTTTATAAACTGCGATAGTTCGATGATAGCTTTTTCAATATCTTTTCCATAATAGACTCGACGTGTGCGCGGAAGTTCTATCTCAGCTTCTGCCACAGAGATGATGGTTTTAAGAAGCTCTCTTGTTCCTTTGTTCCTGTTTCCAACCGTAAAGACCACAGGCACGTCAAGAAGCTCAGACAGCTTATCTGCATTGATTTTGACACCCCGATCCATGACAAGATCGGCCATGTTGAGGACAAAAATGACCTTTGTATCGAGTTCGCGAAGTTGTGTGGCTAGGTAAAGGTTTCTCTCCAGATTGGAGGCATCAATGATATCGACAACTAGGTCCGGCTTTTCGTCCAGGATGAAATTACGGGCCACAATCTCTTCAATGGAGTATGCTGTGAGGCTGTATGTGCCTGGCAGGTCGACCACGGTAAGGTCATAACCATTGGCCTTGAGGTGACCTTCTTTTTTTTCGACCGTAACCCCAGGCCAGTTTCCTATCTTTTGGCGGGTACCAGTCAGATTATTAAAAACAGTGCTTTTGCCGGAGTTGGGGTTTCCAGCAAGGGCAATGGTTATTGATTTCTTGGGCATGGGCTATACTTCATCCCTTACATTTTCGACTTGAATGCGGGCAGCCTCATCCACACGCAGGGAGACGTGATACCCTTTGAGAATGAGTTCGATAGGATCTTTCAATGGGGCATATTTTTCAACATAGACCTCAGTCCCTTGCAAAAAACCCATCTCAAGGAGCCTTATGCGAAAAGGTCCGTAACCACCGACTCGCACCACTGTAGCTCTCTGGCCCTGTTTCAACTCGCTCAGTTTCACAGCGATCCCTTTCTTCTCCCATTCGGTTTTACCATGATCTTGTTGGCAATGCCCCGGCCAAGGGCAAGGCGCATGCCATTCACAGCTACAACAAGCTGACCTGCGCCCCTGTTGGTTATGACCTCCACCTCATCACCCTTCCTCAACCCTATGGTGGCCAATCTGAGTTGTGCGCCAGCCCCTCCCATAAATTCCTCTACAATGCCACATTCGCCTTCGTGGGCAAATGAAAGGGGCATCAAGCGGACACGCTCCTTAAGGCAGTCTGAACACAAACCGTAGATTTCCATCTTGTGCTGAAGTACGTGGAAGCCGTGCAAGGCCGCTATTTCAATTTGAAGATCTTCTATCTGTGGCTTTTCAAATTCAGCTATCTTCCCACACTTGGTGCAAATCAGATGGTCATGGTGAAAACCGAGATGTCTGTGCTCATACAGAGTAGGCTGGCCTTCAAATTTTGTCTTTA
Source organism: Desulfobacterales bacterium (assembly GCA_030616425.1). Lineage (GTDB taxonomy): Bacteria > Desulfobacterota > Desulfobacteria > Desulfobacterales. The sequence continues at coordinate 6,345 of JAUWXJ010000087.1, forward strand.
CGGCAAAGCCATATCGGCAGAGAAGGTTTAGTGTCTTTTTTGTAAAATCCGGCTCAAAATCGTAGCCATTATCTTTCAAAGCGGCGACAAGTTCTTGAAAGCTTATGTGTCGCTCAATGCTGAGAAAGACCCCCAGGATCGTCAATCTATCCTCAATCCTGTCGATCCCTTCATCTTCAAAAAGGCGCTTAAACTGTTCTTTTTCCTTACGGTGGATTGCTTCCATTCTCTGTCCCTCTTATTGCAATTGATTCACAATGATAATAATGCAAGATGACAAGCTTGTCAAATCTTTTTTGAGATTATACCAGGGAGGGGGGTAAGGATAGGTCTCCCTATTACTTGGTGTAACCAGGAAGGTCTACTGTAGAACAGGTTCCGGACGGGCATTCCCTTGATCGAGTCTTCGGGCCCCGAGATTCTCCCTTCCCAAAGCCCATGGTGTGGCTGGTTGTACTCATGATGCGCTCAAAGTTTTCGGACTTACAGTGGGGACATCTCATCTCCACCTTGTCCTGAGTGCTCATCTTGAGGATCTCAAAGACATCATTGCACTTCAAACAGCGAAATTCGTATATAGGCATTACAGTTGTCCCTTCTTCCAGAATAGTTTGAATTCTATATACCAGAGATATCGCATGGTGGCAAACCTTTTCTATGGTTTCATAAATCCTGAGTGACTTCAGCTTTCGGCAAAAAAGAGAGGGTTGATAACGCCGTTGCTCTTCTTTATCATGATGATGGCTGTTTGCTGATCACCAATAACGCTTACCATAATTCTTGACCATTCGTGTCAACTGTTCTACTTTTCGAAAGAAAACCTAAGAAGAACAGAGTATGAGTGAAACAAACTGGTATGTAGTGACGGGGGCGCCTTCTTCAGGCAAAACCACCCTGGTACGTGAGCTGGAAAAGCTCGGGTACAGGGTTATTCACGAGGTGGCAAGGGGCTATATTGAAACGCAGATGGAGCAGGGGCGGAGCTTGAAAGAGATCAGGGCTGATAAGAGATCTTTCGAAAACTGGATACTAAAGGCTAAGATAGCCATAGAGGCGGAGTTGCCCAAGGATGAAGTGATTATCTTTGATCGGGCTATCCCTGACAGCATCGCTTACTTTGAGGTGGCCGGCCTTCACACTAAAAAGGCGATTGAGAAAAGCCCTCGCAATCGATACAAGAAAATTTTCTTGCTGGATCGACTTCCTTACATGGTTGATCATGCCAGAATCGAGGACACCCAGACCGCCGTTAGACTAGAGCAATGTTTGGAGCAAAGTTACAAGATGCTGGGTTATGAGGTAACCAGGATTGCGCCCTTCCCTGTACAGAAGAGGCTAAGGCTTGTTCTGGAAGAGATGGAAAAGGAGTGATTTGAATTCGTAATTCGGAATGCAGAATGAGGAGTTGGGGCCTTCGACCTGTTGGGATTCTGGACCGCCTTTCGGCTTAAAGATTGCCGATTATTGGCTCTTCCGCTGTATTCCTCTCTTTGCATCTTGGTATTTTTTTAAGATAAGCTTGAGGGCGAAGTCAAGGCTAGACAGGTAGCCAAGGGTTGCGCTCAAGAACCGCTCCTTGAGCCCCTTTAGAACCTCGTCTTTTTCAGTTTCCTTAATAAAGTTACGCGTCTTCTCATAGCGGTAGGTGACTTTGTCGCCTACTGCCTTTCTAATGGCATCAAAGGGAAGATTTGATGAGTCTTGGTCTTCAAAGTATTCTCGCTCTACCCCAACCTCCATGCAAGCCAGAAAGGAGACGAGCCACCGGTCTCCAGCCACATGTTTTGAACGGTCGTAAAGTTCAAGGGTCAGGCCGTTCTCAAGCTTTATTTTGTCAATCAGTCTTTGTTGCATGTTACTGGTTTCACAGACTAGGCTTCGGAGGCAGGGAAATTCGCTTCACTTCGGCCTCCAATGCCTTTAGTAGCCTCGCATATGCTATTGCTGGAAATGGCTGTAGACCTACGTTCAGCGAAATTCCCTGCCTCCCAATGATTCCATACTTTGGGCCGAAAAGCCATGGCAAACAAGTCATAGGCTTCATTTAAGGGTGCTAAACTTGACTCATAATTTAAAAAGGCTCAGTTGCGGAGCCTCCTTTTTGGGTGCTCGTTTTGCTGAAAAAGGCTTCTTGTATTCTTTCAGATCTTCTTCAATGGCTGCGAGAAAAGGGGAGATGCGCTGCAAAGTTCTCTGCCCAAACCAGAGCCTCCTCTTGACATGGGTGAGATAGATCTTCTCCTGCGCCCGGGTTAAGGCCACATAGAATAACCTTTTTTCTTCAAGGGGGTCTCCCTGTTCACCTCCTTTTCTCCGGTACGGGATCAGGCCATCTTCGCAACCACTGACAAAGACCACGGGAAACTCAAGCCCTTTAGCAGCATGCATGGTCATCAGGGAAACCTTTTCTGCATCTGGGTCATAGCGGTCCTGTCCCTTCTCAAGGGCAAGGTGGGCCAAGAAATCGATACACCGGGCCTCAAAGGATCTGGATATATCCAAAAGTGCTGTCAGGTCTTCTTGAAACTTATTATCAGCATTCATGGCATCCCTGATTCCGAATTTATCCAGAATATGGAGGATCTGTTCATACACGCTCATCCCATCAAGGGACTCTTTGAGTTGATTCAAATCGTTTGAAAAGATCCTGAGTTTCTTGGCCGGGCCTGGTTTGAGCCCTGGGATCTCGTGTAAGCGCCCAAGGGCAGTCAAAAGAGAACGGTGTTTCATCTTACACCATTGCTGCAATGTATGAACAGTATTGCGGCCGATCCCGCGCAAGGGGAAATTAATAATCCTTTCCACATCCAGGTCACACGCAGTCACCCCCCCCACCTTCAGATAGGCAATCAGCTCCCTAATCCCCTTTCGCTCCTGCAGTTTTTCATGCCCGACCGTTTGAAACGGGATGCCGGATCGTGAAAGGGCCTCCTCCATCGCTTTCCCCTGTTCCTTGATACGGTAAAGCAC
>JAUWXJ010000079.1 GCA_030616425.1 Desulfobacterales bacterium
TGACCTAAATCCATATCCAATTGTGAAGCCTCCCCGCCCCGCCCTGAAGGAGAGATGGCCCTGCCTTTTTGGTGGCCTCGAAACTCGTTGGCTCAGGGAAGAGACCGTAAGTGATCTTGACCGGCCCTGTCCACCCCCACAACCCACTCTTTACCTGCCCTCTTTTGCCGATTAATTGCCTTCTACGCGGCCCCTGTTAGAATTTTTCGCCCTTTTATGCCTGATTGCCCGCATTTTTTCGCTAATAAATAAAAAGGGGCGCCTGCTCTCCATCCAAAACTACTGAATTTCCATCCGTATTTTGTCCGCAAAAAAAGAGTGTTGCCTTCAAGCGAATTCTATGCATTAAGATATTTTGGTGTTTTTTACACTTCTAGCCTCCTCTGTTGTGTTTTATCGCATAAGGAGGCTGCTGCACGGATAAAAAGGCAAATCGCCGGTATCACTTTAAACCGCTCTCAAGCAGAGCCAGGAGGGCAAGACCATGGGAAAAGAAAAAAGGAAAGCTTTGCGTTTGAAAACTCGTCTCCAGGTGGACTGCAAGCTCAAGGATCAAACTGAACCCATACAGGCAAGTTGCATAGAAATCAGCAAAGGAGGAACAAGTCTCTCTTTACCAGAAGAACTGCCAAAAGGAAAAGATGTGGAATTGGAGATTTGTCTTCCTTCTGGTTCCAAGATCTGTACGCATGGAGAGGTAGTTTGGACGAAAGGCACGACAGCCGACAAAGAAGCGATTGTGACGGGTATAAAGTTTACCAAAATGGACACGTGGAATACTCAGAAAATCATGGGCTATATTGGTGCTGTTGCGGGGGTTATATAATACCTAAATACGTGTCTGCCGCGCTCCTGCCCTGCCCTTACCTAAAACCCTGAATCAACCCGGATCACACTCCTTACGATAGGAAGGCCCGGGCCGTTGATTCAGGGGTAAGGCCCTTGTTGCTTGCTGGTTCGATTTGTCGGCTGTGTAGGCCAGGGGCTTTTCTTCTGCGGTTGAAGGTTCTTTCTTTGACCGCCTTTTCTTTTTGTGGCTGGTGGCCTCCCTCCAATAAAGCACAGACAAAATACCGACCTTTTTCCCATGCGCGTTTTTCTTGACATATAATCACAATTTGTTTAATGTAACCGCTTGCACGGTCTGATGTGACCTCCGCAGGAATCTTTCATCATCACAAAGTCTTACGCAACAACAACATTGTCACGGGGCATCTATTTGAGGCAAACCGAGATGCCCTTTTTGTTTGAACGCTCCGCGATAGGGGGAAAATTGAATGCAGGAAAAACATAAAAGAACATTTTGGGCGCTAACAACAGCTTTAGCTCTGGCACTATCTGCTTCGCTCTCAGCGGCAACAGAAAAGAAGCCTTTACAAGACAAAGTTGCAATCGTTAACGGGTCGGTGATCACGAAGGCAATTTTTGACAGAGAGATGGCTTCTGTCCAACGGCAGCTCCTCAGAACGGGAAGGCCCCCGGACGGGTCGCAGCCGGATACGAAAAAGGAAGCCCTCGAAATGCTGATCAACCGTGAGTTGCTCTATCAGGAAAGCCAAAACAAGGGGGTCAAGATTGACAAGGCCGCAATCGATGAACAGATGAAGACCCTCAAGAAACGCTTTACCGACGATGCCAAGTTTAAGGAAGTATTAAGCAAGATGAAGACGTCTGAGGCTTCCATAAGATCCCATTTTAAGCAGGGGCTGGCCATTCAGCAATTCATCGACTCGGAGATCGCACAAAAGGTGACAATTCCTGACAAGGACCTCAAGGAATACTACGACAAAAATCCACAGTTTTTTAAACAACCAGAAAAGGTGCGGGCCAGCCACATCCTGATCCGGGTTGCCCCCAAGGCTAAGGAAGCGCAGAAGGCCGAAGCACGCAAAAAGCTCAAGGATGTCCAAAAAAAGCTCAAAAAAGGAGCGGACTTTTCAGCTCTTGCTAAAGAGTCCTCCCAGTGTCCCAGCAGTTCCCGGGGTGGGGACTTGGGCTACTTCACCCGGGGGCAACTGGTCAAACCTTTTGAGGATGTGGCCTTTGCTTTAAAACCAGGTGAGGTGAGCGGAATCGTTGAGACCAATTTTGGATACCACCTGATTAAAGTTATAGAGAAAAAACCCGGGTCCGTGATCGCATACGACGAGGTCAAAGACAAACTCGGGCAACATTTAAAGCAGGACAAAGTGCAGAAAGAGGTAGGTCTGTACGTCGAAAAACTGAAGGAAAAGGCAAAGATTGAGATATTTCTGACAGAAACTCCGTGATGCCTGAAACTTCATCTTATCTGATTATGCTCGAAAGTTCCGGAGAGACCTGACTTTCGATATACAGCTAACACAGATCCTGTAACCGCTTCTTATATGGTGGGGTGGCACTCTCCATTTTTTAATTGAAATTAGATGACAAACCAAGTCCTTGACCAACCAAAGCCTAGGAGGATGCCATGACACAAAAAGCATTAAAGCTCTTTCAGCTTCTCCTGCAAGTTTTTGCTGTTTATACAATACTTGACAAACAATTCCTTGTGCCGTTGCTCTGCCTGGCAACCGCCTACTTGATCGGGAAATATGCAATAGATTCTACAATTACCGGCATAGAGGAGGCCGTGGAGGCCAAGCCGGCTTAGTCTGAGTGAGTAAACTCTCTCTTCAGGCCCCGCTTTTCTCAGGCCATACCATCGCCTCTCAAGTTTCGGCAACTATTTGAACCGCAAAAGCGAGCGCATTCCCCGCCGCAGACGGACGGGGGCGAGCGCCTAAATAACCACCTGCACAGCAGATGGCTTTGTTGAGCGGCTGCAAGCCGTAAAACAAAGAAGCACGAAGTGCCCTTGTTTAAGTTTGCATGCCCGTGCGGAGCAAGGGGATGCAAACAATCTAAAAATAGTAAACTTCCTTACGGTCGAAGATTCCCTGCAGCTTGCTGCAGGGTTCTTCAAATATCGTCTAAATAAGCCCTTTTTCATCGGTATCTATTGTATGCTTTTTTCGCTCCTATCACCGATTGTACCACGATTACACAGCAAAAGATTGGGCTATTTGCCTTGACATTTTCTCTGTTTTTGAGTATCTATAAAAAGACACAATGTTTTGCATTTTTCAATTGTGTGCACCTCCTTTTCAGGCCCCCGGTGATCCTGAACCAATACCGGGGGTTTACTTTTGCCTAAATGAACAAGTCATGTGAAATAATGCCAAAGGAGCATATAGATGCAAGAAGACCGTAAGAAGGAAATAGAAGAAATAATAGGTGAAATGAAATGTCCTAAAGGTTTTAGATGCTATGAAGAACGATTTGAGGATCTTTGCAAGGCAAAAGATATTGGACTTAAATCATTTCTTGAGTGTTTAGAGGAGAACCCATATGAGTGCCCATTCTCAGTCTCTTTCGGGCGTTCATATTTTTGCCAATGCCCCCTTCGTGTCTACATTGCCAAGAAATTGAAGAAGTAACATATAGCATTATCACATAACAGTGGACATATGGCTTTATAAAGCCAGCCGAAATTCCCCCCTACCCTTCCTTGTTCATTCTTTGTCTATCGTTCCTCGTGTCCGCGTATTCCCCTGGCCTGAATAGGATCCTCTTTTTCTGCTTACTCTTGTGAAGTTTCAGTTTCATGAATGTGTCAAAAAAGGCTAAATTGGCACAAATTATGCATTTAACCTTGGCATGATGAGATACACAAATTGCCAAGACAGATCAGAGGGGCTAAGGTCCTGTTATCGCAAAGATTTTGCAACGGACTACATATGGTCAACAGGCGAAAAGGCCCAACTCCGCGCCACCGCCCTATACCTCATTCAGTCAATTGTCGGGAGGCACGGGGGCAGCGCCGAGGTAGATCTGGCAACAAATACCATCAATATAGACGTTCCAAAAGGGGAACAGGGTGCTTGCGCTCAAGAGATAGAGGAGCAGGTGGGCACTATGCGCCATTAACCCGAAGTTCGTTGCCTAGTCTCCATGATATTAGGGCATGCTCTCTATGGCATGGATTCCCCTTTTTAGACATGACGAAAAAATAGCTGGGGGAAACTCTGAGGTCGGTGGTCTAAAAATTTCTCTCTACAACTTATAAAAGCGTGAGAAGAGATAACGACCCTGACCCCGGATTCCCCCTTCTCCTTTCAAGGGCCTTGCGCCCATCAATTATAATCTTTCTTTGTTCTACTATGTCACGGATCGGATACTTTTGTCGTTACATGGAGGGGTGCAAGCCCCTTTTTTGGTTGCTTGACTTTGTCTATGACTTTAGCAATTGCGGAGAGCCAATAGGGGCAAGGGCTGGGGTATATTCAGATTTGGGGCTGAGAGGCGTCTGCTACTTACGTAAAATTTTTTTAGGAAATTTAGGCTCCCCCTTGCGAATTTTTGCGGTTTGGGTGGTTATAGTAGGTGGCTGAGTGATATAAAGATAGCCAGAGAGTTGTTGATTTTGGTTGATAGTCTTACTGTCCGGCATTCTCAATCCGAGCTACTTTGCCCTGGTTAGGTAGCAAAAGCCAACACTTGTAAGCCATTTTAAGAGCCTGGTCCACTCTTATCTAAACGATCCTTGATGTAAAAGAGGACAAAAAGTGCATTTACAGTAGCACCGCCCATAATGATCCGTGATTGTTCTGGGAAATGATTCCGTGCTATGTCACGCACAACAACCAAGAGAACTATTGATACTATAAACCATAAAAAGTATGCCAATAGTTTCTTTTCAGACCTCTTCATTTTCAGACCTCCTTTCCTAACCTTTAAGACGTGGGGTTTCACAGCTTTTGCAACTCTGCTGATGCCTGAAACAAAAAACCCACAGCCAAGAAGATTAGGCCAGCGAAAAAAAAGAATGGAGATTTCAATACTAAGACGGGGCGTCCACGTATAATCACACTTTTGACTGTTCCACTTGCGAGGATCATGAAGCTGGTTCCCGCAAAGCTGACCAACAAGCCAACAATCGTCGTGTATTCTCCAAACATGAGATCTCCTTTTTCCCTCAACCTCTCATTTTTCATTTTCTAAAACCACAAGACCCATCCCCTTTATTTTTGCAGGTCGACAATTTCAGTGCTTTTCAAAGGGGAGCCATCGTTCGTATCAGTGAAGTGAGAGACTTCAAGACATCATCGTATGTAAAAAATGTGGTTCTATCGAATCCAGTCCACTTCAGTTTGCGAAGATGCTTGGCATTGCAGTTACGGTCTCTTCCGAGAATAACAATCCCCTTAACGCTGGTGACTTCATTCGGCTCAAGTCCAATACCTTCTATCACTGCCGACCGATGCCGATCGGTTAGGTGTAACCAATCTCGTACTTGGTCGAGAGCATGCTGCATCGGTGCTGCAATTCCTCCATTTTTTATCAATAGTCGGGTCTCTGGCTTTTCCAGTTCAATGAGTAGCAACTCCTTTTTGTTATTAAGAATAGCAATGTCCCCCTCGTACCTCGACAATATAGGGGGTTTATAAAAGATTCTTTCCGGAGAGAATTGGTTTAAAAGAATTGGGTTATCTTTTATGAATTTTTGAACCGACTCTTCATCAGGTTTTTGGTTCAATAAGGCTTCAAATCGGTTGCAAGTAACTTCAAGAACACTTTGTTCATACAAACGAGTAAACGATATATCTAAGCGACGTTCAGTAGTTAAGCCCAATAAACCGTGCAAATTATCACGTAGAATACCCAAATCAATTTCAGTTCTCCTACACTTACATTTAAATGAAGCTGGCAACTCGCTGTACCAAGTCCAGCCGTCTTTCTTCAGTTTTTCATTGTGTTCCAGCCCAGCATAGAATCGAAGTCCATCATTACAGTTTTGGCAAGCCAATGACATTCTGACTATTTTGGCGGCATGTGGACTGCTTCGAATAGCAGCAATGCGGTCATCGGTTAGAGGTGGAGCAGGTACATGTGCAAATCCTATACAACCGATTGATATGTCATCTTTGCCTCTACGAAGTGTAACTTTATATAAGCCAGGTTTTTCCGCAAGGACATTGACGTCGGGTGGTGTAGTTGGAACAACAAACATCCATGTCGGAAATCCGACTGGTGCATAAATCGGTTTAATGAGATCTTCAGACTGCCCATCTGCGATGTTAGTTGGCGTATCAATCTGCTCCATCTTCATACTGAATTTCATCAATTCTTTGCCAGTTGGCGACCATATATAAACTTTTGCAGGCACAAAGTTAGGTGGATCATATAACGCAAAGGCGAATTGAAAACCCTTGAGCGGAATGGGAAAGATATGAGATAATACTACTTGTTTGAGGCCAAGAATACTGTGGGCTAAGAGTTGATTTGCATCGGTGACTTGAGCGGATCGTTCACACACCCCAAGAAACGCAATGTCCGGTACATTTTGAGCCATAAGCTTTTGGGGCCAAAAGGTCACGTGCAAACCTATTTTTCGCCCCTCCTCCTATTCTTGGGTTTTTAGGCCATCAATCTCCTGTCTCAACTGGTCAATCTCCTCTTGCAGCCTCTCCAGCTCTTCCGCATCCCTGCGTTTCTCCTGCTCAGAGGCAAGATAATCGCTGAGAAATGCAGTGGCTATGAATTCAAGAAAGGTCAATTTATTTCTTGACGTGTTTTCCTGACAAACATTCCCCATGGATCCTCTGCAAGCGTGCCGATTTCTGCTTCATTCAAAGCCCGATTCCACAGCATCGATGCATCGTATCGAGAACCATGCCAAATACCATCCTTACTAAAATTGAGCCCAACTACATCTGCATCAGGCGGAGTCCAACGAACCCCATCTGCACTGAGTTTTCCCTCAATATCAATACATAGAAGAAACACTGGCCCAAGGTAATCAAAACCCTTACTCATGAGCTTCGAGCCTTGTTTCTCTCCATTTATCCAAAGAGATATTCTTTGACCTTGCCAGGTGGCGAGGATTACTAAATAATGAGTCGGCGGATAACTTCTTGACTGAACTTCGACTTTTTGTCCATTATCATCGTATGCCCTAAGGCTTATGGAGACGTCATCATTCAGGATTAAGCTAATGCGGTTTTGAAGGATGTCGCCTACAAGATCGAACAACACCATGTTCGGGGATTTCGTTCCTAGTAACCATACGACCATTGCGGAACCCTCATCGACAACGTCAACTCCCTTTTTCAGCATTATCTTTACACCTGAACCAATTATCCCTTCAGAAAGCGTATCCAGAACTCTTGCTGAAATAGCCAGTTGTCCTTTCCGTAGACTAGGAGAAGTCTTTTTGGAGAGTTGATCGACTATATAGTCCATCTTTGAGTTCATCTCTGGAATGGACTTCGTTTGTTCAAGGATTTCCTGCAACGTGTCGGTGTGTCGTTCCACGTGCCGTATCAAAGTTTCAATCGAGGACCTAATCAATTGGGCCTGTTCGTCCTTTCCATCTACTGCATCAACGATACTATTCAGTCCCACAGGAAGTTTCTGATGATCTTGCTCTCGCAACCATTTCAGATAATCTTCCACACCGGCTGGCTTTCCAGCACCTTTTTTTTCAGCAATAAAATCCGCAACGTTAAACACTAAAGTCACAAAGATGCCAGACGATTCCGGGCCTAAGAAATTGATTATTTGGGTGAAGCCACTCCCGGATTCCGCTCTTTGATCAATTACTACTTTATCGCCTTTAACGTAATCACCGCCAACCTCCACTTTGTCACCCTCAACATAATCACCGGCCACAACTTTACTGTCATCACCAGATTGACTTATCTGTACCGGAGGTGTCTCGCTCTCATGGGGTTTTTCTTTAGATTTTTTGTAAAAACCATATGGTATAGAGAATGCTGTTATTGCAGCAGCTACAACCCCTATAGCAATCCACGTATCACCGCTCATAGTATTTATCCCATCTTGATTAGGGTTAAAGCAGCCTTACTCAAAGTTTTTCCATATAACACAAAAGGGCCTTGGGTCGAGCACTATTTTTTCACGTAGAAAATACCGACGAAAATTCAGTAGTTTTGGATTGACAGCTTCTTTGATTCGATAATTTCTCGATAGAACGGCTTGACCTGCCCTAGGGCCTGTATTACACATCTCAAAATTTTTTTGACATTTTTTGCCGGAATCACAGGTAGTTACGACCTACATGGTATTATAGGGTGTAGGGAATGGCAATAAGAAAGTGTACTGGCAAACGAGGCAGGTCTTACCAAATCGACTACTACGACCCAATCTGAGGGTCAAAAGATGGTCACAATTCCCAAATAAAAAGGGCTTGCAAGTTGGCTAAATCACTCGCAAACCCTTTATCTATATCTGGAGGCGGCAACCGGATTCGAACCGGTGTATAACGGTTTTGCAGACCGCTGCCTTACCACTTGGCCATGCCGCCCTCATTAACAAAGAGTGGAGCGGGAAACGGGATTTGAACCCGCGACTTCAACCTTGGCAAGGTTGCACTCTACCACTGAGTTATTCCCGCCATGCAATCTCGGTCACAAATAACGAGCGCTTGTTTGTTTGTCAACAGATTCTTTTCGCGCCCACTTCTCCCTCAGAAAAAGCTGGTGAGCTCGTCATGTCAGCACGTTATTTGGTTATGACGCTCCAGGATTTCACAAAGTATCTTGCCCCTGACCATACTGTGAGTATGAGCGCCATCCACAGCAGCACCATGCCCACCCTGTGAAAATCGATCTCAAAATAGGTAAAATGGATCAGAAGCGGGATGATAGCCCCTATCTGGAAGCCTGTCTTGTACTTTCCGAGTTCACACGCGCCCATTACCACACCTTTTTCAGACAGAATCGCACGGAGTCCTGTTACCGCCATTTCACGTCCAATAATTACAAAGGCTACCCAGGCTGGTACCCGGCCATGGGGAATAAGCATGATCAAGGCCGAAGAGATAAGAAGTTTATCAGCCAACGGGTCCAAAAACTTGCCGACGGTTGACTCAAGACCTTGTCGTCGGGCCAAAAGGCCATCAAGCAGGTCAGTCACGGAAGCTGCTGAAAAAACAACAACGGCCAGGAAAGCACACACCTTGTTTGAAAACAAAAGGAGCAAGATCAGCACCGGAATGCTGCCAACACGGTACAGGGTTAAGCGGTTCGGAGAGTTCCAAAATCTTACAGACAAGAATTCAAAGGCCTTCATTGTGGTTCCTACAGGGTAAGCGTTTCGTAAAAATCAAAGATCTTTTGGGATCACTCCATTGCTCCCTGGCCCAGACCTGACTTGTAAAGCCCGAGTTCTACGAACCCAGCTTCTGAAATATTACAGCTACAACAGCGTATCCTATCATGTCGCGCCCCTGGCCCAGACCCTGGCCCAGACCGGGTTTTTCTTTCCGTGGCATTGTCCAGCCTCTGTCGCGCCAGGGCGGGCCTGGATTACTGGCTTGGTAGCTTATAATAAGCCGAAGCGCCAGGGCGGGCAGGGCGGGCAGGGCGGGCCAATACTCCAACCGGGCGAAGCCCCTAAGTTAGTATCGGTTGAAATATTGCATGACCCTTCGTACAAAGCTCCGGGTTTCCTGAATGCGTGGCATGCCGTTAAGGGACTGAACTTTGCCGGGGCCTGCATTGTAGGCTGCCAGGGCCAGAGGCAGGCTCCCTTGAAACTGTGTCAGCAGCCCTTTAAGATAACGTGTGCCACCAAAGATATTCTCTCTCGGGTCAAACAGATCGACAATACCCAGGGCCTTTGCAGTCTTTGGCATGATCTGCATTAATCCACGTGCACCTGCCCTGGAAACAGCATGCGGATCAAAATCCGACTCCGCCTTAATAACTGCCTTTATGAGAAAAAATGACACCCCGTGTTTGCGGGCCGCTTCTGAAATATACGCATCGAAACGATCTGACACCTCATGAGCAGGCAGCGGGGTCCCCTCCCGCATATAGATATGATAGCCAGGCACAGTGGGCACATTGGTGAAATGGATCACGCCATTGCTGTCAACATAGCGATAAATATCTGCTGCCACTGGCATACAGAACAACAGAGTCACTCCCACACATGTGG
>JAUWXJ010000082.1 GCA_030616425.1 Desulfobacterales bacterium
GTAAACCCTGCATTTACGGCAGTTTTCGGGTGGACGCCAGAGGAGCGCTTGGGCAAGAAACTAGATTATGTCCCTGAGGAAAACTGGCCTGAGACACAAATTATGATAGAAAAGGTAAAGACGGGAGAAAGTTTCTCTGATGTTGAAAGCCGTCGTTATACCAAAGATGGAAAGATTCTGGATGTCAGTATAAGTGGAGCCATCTATTTGAATCGTGACGGGATTCCGGTAGGGAGTGTCCACATCTTGCGAGACATTACCCACCGTAAGCTTGTTGAGGAGGAGCTGCGAGAGGCCCATGAGGAACTGGAACATCGTGTTGAAGAGCGCACCGCCGAACTCGCCCAGACAACCAAACAATTGAAGCAGGAACTCACCGAGCGCAAGCGGGCGGAGGAAAAGCTGCGTCGTGCGCACGAGGATCTTGCAATAAAGGCAGCCGACCTGGAAGCGGCCAATGAAGAGCTTTCTCAATACGCTTACGTTGTATCCCACGACCTCAAGGCGCCCCTGAGAGCCATCCGCAACTACAGCGACTTTTTGCGCGAAGACCTCGAAGCGACCCTCGATGGCGACCAGAAGTCGTATATTGATGGTCTCAAACGGGCGGTCCGCCAGGGTGATGAATTGGTAGGGGATCTGTTGGAATTTTCCAGGGTCGGCAGGCGGAGCGTACCCACGGAGTTGATCAATATTGGCGTGTTTCTGAAGGAACTGGTAGAATCTCTTAATTTGTCCACGGATGTTAAGGTCTTGATGGCAAACGAATGGCCCACCATTGACACCGATCCGACCCTTCTCAGGCAGGTCTTTCAGGATCTCATCAGCAACGGGATCAAATTCAATCATTCTCCGCGCAAACGCATTGAAGTCGGCTGGCTCCCGGTAGGAGAGGACCGCTACGAGGTGTTCGTGCGCGATAACGGCATCGGGATTGAGCCTCAGTACTGTGAGCAAATATTCGGTGTGTTCCAGCGGCTTCACACGCGTGAGGAGTATCCGGGTACCGGCCTTGGTCTTGCTATTGTCAAGAAAGCATCAAGTAAATTGCACGGCTCTGTCCGTGTAGAATCGAAAACTGGCAAGGGGAGCACGTTCTTTGTTGCCCTTCCTAAAACACAAAAGGAGAGATAGAGATGAGCAAAGAGCCTTTTGTAGTCCTTCTCGCTGAAGACGATGAGCACGACATTGTGGCCACCAAGCGGGCATGGAAGAAGCATCACGTCGTCAACCCACTCTATATCGTCAACAACGGTGAGGAGTGTATAGACTATCTCCACCGGCGGGGAAAGTATAGCGAACCTGGCGCCGCCCCCCGGCCCGGCATCCTTCTCCTTGACATCAAGATGCCGAAGATGGACGGCCTCGCTGTTCTAGAGCACATCAGAAAGGACAAGGAGTTGCGTCGTCTCCCTGTCATCATCCTTACCACGTCAAAGGCCGAAGAAGATCAAGTCAGGAGCTATGATCTGGGCGTCAACGCCTACATCGTGAAGCCGGTCGGGTTCGAGAACTTTTCTGAGGCGGTGAGGACCATCAGCCTTTTCTGGCAATTGGTGGAGCTTCCGGGGTGAGATCATGGATGCAATGAAAATATCATCACCGCTTCGGATCCTGCTGGTTGAAGACGACGAACACGACAGGCTGTCCTTTCGCCGGGCCTTCCAGAAGGGTCAAGTCGCGTGTGAGATCACGGAGTACGTTAGGGCCGAGGATGCCCTGGAAAAACTTCGCGTCGAAACTTCATCGTTCGATCTGGTAGTTATTGACTATGATTTGCCCGGCATGTCCGGTCTAGATCTGTGCAAGGAGCTTCTCAATGAAGGGATACCATTGCCCCTGGTGATTCTTACCGGAAAAGGGTCGGAAGAACTGGCTGTTGAAGCCCTCAAGGCTGGAGTTGATGACTATATGATCAAGGACGCCAGCCGGAGCTATTTGGATCTGTTGCCAGTGGTACTCCCAGAGGTGGTGCGGAAGTATGGTGACCGCACAGCCCGCAAGCAGGCAGAAGAGGCCTTGCGGGAGAGCGAGGAGCGATTCCGTAAAATTGTTCAGGGGTGTGAAGCAGGGTATTTTTTTGTGGATCGAGATGGCCGGTTCAAGGATGTCAATGATGCGTGGTTACGGATGCACGGTTACTCTTCACGTGACGACGTGATCGGACAAGATTTTGCTTTGACGCAAGCTTATGAAGGTATGGATCAGGCTCAGAAAGATTTTGAAAGCTTGCTCAGTGGAGAATCGATTCCAGCGGGTGAGTCCACAAGACGCTTAAAAGACGGGTCTATAGGCTACCACACCTTTTCTGGTAACCCCGTAGTACAAGGTGGAAAAATTGTGGGGGTGGAGGCATTTCTTATCGATATTACCGAGCGCAAGCGGACAGAGGAGAAACTCCGAAAGATGAACGAGGAGCTTAAGAACTTTGCCTATGTTGTCTCCCATGACCTAAAAACCCCCATCGTTTACATCCAGGGATTTTCTGAACTCCTGTTGGAGAGCTATAAGGAGAAATTAGATGAGAAAGGCCGGACATGCCTTGAACGGATCCAGGCCAGTGCCCACAGAATGGAGATGTTGGTCTCTGACCTCCTGGCATTGTCAAGGGTCGGTCAGGTGGTTTCTACTTTTAAGGATGTTCCCTCCCATGAGATAGTAACACGTGTAATCTCAGGCCTCCAAGACAGACTGAAGGAGAACGGGATAGAGCTTGTTGTGGCGGACAACCTTCCCACCGTCTACTGTGATAGAGAAAGGATCTGGCAGGTTTTTGAGAACCTGGTTGTAAATGCCATTAAGTTTATGGGGGATAATGAGAACCCTGAGATTGAGATCGGATACGAAGAGAGTGCTGAGAGGCCCGATTTCTATAAGTTTTATGTAAGGGATAATGGCATCGGGATTGACCCAAAATATCACATAAAGATATTTGAGAGGTTCCATCGATTAAGAGAAATAGAAGATGAGGAAGGAACAGGTCTGGGGCTCGCAATCGTTGAGAGAGTTGTAAATCACCACGGTGGAAGGGTCTGGGTGAAGTCTGAAAAGGGAAAGGGTACAACCTTCTATTTTACCTTGCCTAAGCCATCTTGACCCCGTTAGAGTTCCTTAAAGCTTCTGACGTAGTTCCCCTTTATCTCATAGACCATAAATTTTTTCAACATCAAGCTGGAAAGCAATCAACAAGAGCCCGCTTTATGATTTATTATTTGCGGTGCTGTTCTCAAGGTCCTTTGTCTTGATGATGTCTGGCAAGGCGGGAGAAAAGAAAGCCAAACTACCGTGGACGACAACAGGAAGCTGTGGACGAAGACGGCTCAAAGTTGGCCTCATAACGGGCCCAAAACTCTTCCTGGGAAAAGCGGTGCCCTTGGGTACCGTAACATTCTATGGCGTAACTGGCGCAGATTGCGCCCATGCGGGCAGCATCCGGCAGACTTTTCCCTGTAACGAGTCCCTTGATCAAGCCTGCGCGATAGGCGTCTCCTGCGCCGGTGGGATCCAGTACCTGAGAGGCTCTGGCAGCGGGGATTTTGACTTGCTGACCGCGCGTGCAAACCAGAGAACCATTTTCTCCCAGGGTCGTGATAATGCCCCCGGTGCGCTGAAGGATATGAGTTTTTTCAAACCCCGTGGCCCTCATGATCATCTCCAACTCGTAGTCATTTGAGATCAACAGGCTGGAACCCGTGAGCATTTCGGCCAACCGGTCTACTGATAAGGCCGGGATCGACTGGCCTGGATCAAAGATGTAGGCTATCTTTTTCTCTCTGTAGGTGCGGGCATAGGTGATCATGTCTTCAAGGTTGCCCGGGGCGACAATAGCAAGTGATCGTTGAGGTTTCACCCCATCAAATTTGAACAAGGAGGGGTATTTCATAGCCCCTGGATTGAATCCGGTAATTTGATTGTCGGCTTGGTCGGTCGTAATATAAGCGCCGGCGGTCAATTCCTCTGAAATCCGGCGGACCCCTTGCAGGGGAAGTTTATGCTTGCGGAGCCAGGTTTCATACCTATCAAAGTCTTTGCCAGCTGCAGCCAGAATCAGTGGCCGCTCTCCCAAGAGGGAAAGGCTATATGCAATATTTCCGGCCGTGCCTCCGAACTCTTCCTTCAGCCCATTGACGGTAAAACAAACATTTAAGACATGGATTTTGTCAGGTAGAATATGATCTGAAAATCTTCCCGGAAAATCCATGATCCGGTCATAGGCCAAAGATCCGGATACAAAAATCTGCATATGAACACTCTTTGCTGAACCGCAAAAGCGAGCGCATTCCCCGTCCCGATCTATCGGGACTGCAGGGATCTTCAATAACCTGCTGAAAAATATAGTGGCAGAGTATTGGCCAATTAGGTGGGCTACTTTGGGGGGAGCATAGCGTTAAACGGATCAGGAGTCAACAGGTTGTTCTCCAAATTGCCACAACACCAGCGGCAGGGCCCCTTACTGCTTGCAAGCCCTGTTAGATAACAACTATGCGATCCTTCCTTTCATCTGTAAGCAATGATCTAACAGGGCAAGCCGTCATGGGATATTTTTTTTGAGGTCAGGTCACTGATAATCGCGTGAAAGGTTCCACAACGGCACCATATTCGGCATACCGTCCTGACCCACTTACAAATAGGCTTATTAGCTTGTATGCCACACATACGTGTGCCTGGTTTAATAAGCCCGATGCCATTTGCCACTAACACGCAGGATGCTGTTTGACCTGACCTCAAAAAAAATATCCCATGACGGCTCTTTGAAACCTGAATGCACAGCTATTTTGGCAACTGCCTGTAGAGAAAAGATGGGATAGGTGGTCTTACTCAAACGGGAGGGAAATGGTAATCTTTACAACATTGTTGTTTTCTTTTCTCACATCAATGATTCCACCATGCTTGTGGATGATGACTTTACACATAGGGACATCCATGATGGTTGTGTCCGGCTTGCCCCCAGCAAAGGGGTAGTCTGCCACAAAGGGATAAAAAAAGTGTTCGATGTCATCATCCGAAATATGGGGGACCTTGTAGGCGAGTGTCACTCTGGCATATTTACCGTTTTTGTCGGTGTTGACTTGAACCTCGCCCTTTTGTTTCATTCTAAAGAAGGCGTTTTCCATCAGATTGGTAAGGACCTTTTCAAAGAGGTCGCAGTCGAGTTTTATCCTGCCAAGGCTATGATCCGGGGTGAATTTGACAGCAAAGTCTTCATTCTGTAATTTTGATCTTATGGCTTCAACGGCCTTGCTTACCACCGTATTGAGGACACACAAGCTTAACCGAATCGCCTTGGGTTCAATATAGGCGGTCATCATCTTCAATATTTTTTCGAGCCTTTCCACTTCCACTGTAACCAATTCGGCCTTTTCCCTTCTTGGATCAGATGGCTCAAAGGATTTGAGCAAACGTCGGGTCAACCCACCTATGGAAGTCAGAGGGTTTCTGATCTCGTGGGCCAGCCGGGCTGAGACCTCACTCAGTGTCTGAAGTTCTTCGCTTTGCATGATCTTTTGCTCAAGCTCTCTTCGGGCAGTTACGTCCATAACAATACCGTCCAGCCTTATGAACTTATCATGATCATCAAATACTGGAATGGCGTGATCAATCACATAGACAACGTGGCCATCTTTGTGAATCATCCTGTATTCGACAAAAAACTCCTTACCCTCGGCCAAACATTCATCAAAATGGGCAATAACTCGTGCCCTGTCATTCGGATGGATATGCTCGGCCCACACCTCGTGATGTCCACTCAGCTGCTGGGGTGCCATCCCGATGGTCTGTTCAACGAACCTATTCAAGAACACTGCTGTTCCGTCAGCCATAATCAGGTAGACGATCAGAGGCACGTTTTGAACTAAGGTTCGATAAGTTTTTTCAGATTCCTTCAACGCATGGGTCCGATGTTCCACCATTGTTTCCAGATTTTGAGCATAATCCTTGACCTTCTTCCGGGACTCTTCCAAAGAAGTTAACATTTCATTAATCGCCCGGGCCATGGTGCCGAGTTCATCAGCGGTCTTTACCGCAATCCTTGCGTCACGCTGCCCGGCCGCGATTTCGTCCGCAGCCTGTACAACTTCTTCTATACGCTTGGTAAAAATGACAGATATGAACCAGACAAAAGATATAGACAAGGCAAGACCTGTAGCCCCAATCACTGCAGCAATGCTTCCATATCGTTTAAGAAGAGCCAGAGTGGGAGTTCTATCCACGCTGATTTCCACGACAGCTACGATCTTTGAAGAGAAGTCACGAACTGGCCCCGCGATGATGGCCATATCCCTGTTGTCCAACTTGGCCGTGTGGAGTATGACTTCTCCGGCGTTAAAGGCTTGCTTGAAAAGCTCAAGCGGAAGAAGAGCCTTGTTCAGGGTTGAAGCGAAAGTCTTTGGTCTGTCTGCACCAGGTTCCTCCTGCACATAGAGAGTCAGATCCGAGCCATATTTTTTCTTAAACTCTTCAAGCAATGGTTCTTCAAAAGAAAGTCCGAACTCGACGGTCCCTACCTGCTTGCCCTCATGAAATACCGGGACCACGCTTCGGATGCCAAAACCGAAGACCCCCCGCTCCAAACCGCCGACACCTGTGTCGGTTTCCCTCGCTTTATTGATGGTATGCCTGTAAGCCCCCATCTTTTCTCCATATCGATCCAAGGCATGGAGGCGCAGGAAAGATGTGGCAGGAGGTATATGAAAGTGAAATTGCTTGATCCCAAAGTCCTTGTGCAATCTTTGATAGGCGGGATGCAGGAGGTCTATCAAACGCCCGCGGTCTCTCTGGGCGAACGCCTCGGCAACATCGGGATTTCTGGCCACCATATAGGCAAGACTCATGGCCATATTCGTCCTGAAGTCAATGTCGTTTAAAAAATACTGATATTGATTTCTGAGGCGCTTTTCTTCGTTGACATGAATCAGACTAGCCTGGAAACGATAGGACACCACAAAGAGAGCCATGGCCCCGGCAAAGGCGAGGAAAAGGAAGGGGATGAGAAGCTTCCACTTAAGACTAATGTTGTGCAGGCGACTTAGATTCAAATAGCAGCCCCCAAGTAAATTGTCTCTTTATTCTATTTACTATATAGAACAAACATTTTTTTGTCGAGCTGTTTCCTATTGGGTCTAAGCATTCTACCTTTTGCGTATTCAAGACGAACAAAGACGCAAATGCCATTAGAGTCATTAATAAGTAGATCCACTGACAGCGCGACAGGTAACATCATTAAGACCAAAAGGCCTTTACCTTGAACAGGGTGGTTCAGCTGGGCTGCTGACGGACCAGTATCGCCCAACTATCAAAGAGCCGGTTGTAGCAGATAATATAGGTACGCCCATCATCGGCCTGGACTTTGAAATAATCGATAGCCTCGGATTTCTCATCCAAACCGCCTTCATACCAACGGTCGACAATCTTAGTAATTCTGAAGGTTCGATCCACCCATACAAAGGAACGGGGGGATTCGTTGGCCTTGTAACCTTCGTAACAGGTAACCTCTATTGGGTCAAAGGTGATTGAGCGGCCAGACAGATATTCCACCAAACCTGAAACCGAATCCTGAATGTCAAGGAAGCAGAAGCGGTATGCGTCATATTCCAGCCCGTAGGGATCTGCAATACCCCGCGTCCTTGAACCGAAACGGGCAAAATACCTGATTAGTAAAACCTTGCCTGCTGCTTCTGGAAAAGCGGCCAGGAGCGCTTCCTCGTGGGATTTCTCCATTATCAGGATAAGGTCGGAACACGCCACAAGGTCTTTCGACAAAGATATTGCTTTGTGCTCAGCCAAGTCCACACCGTATTCAGCGGCAACCCGTTGCGCTAGGGAGGTGGCAGAATTACCGGGAAGTGCGAGCAAGCCAGCTGAGTCAGCTGTAATGCCTTTAAGCCCCTTCTCGGCTGCAAGCTTTTTCAAGAGACTTTCAGCAAAGGGACTACGACAAATGTTGCCTGTGCACACAAACAAGATATTTGTTATCTGTCCGGCCATATTTATAAACTCTTGGGGTGCTAACGATCAATCAATGTGCCTTGCAGGGCGGGACCCTTTCCTGAAGGGTGGCCTTCTTCTCATTTGTAAGTGCACGCGGAAGTGTCCACTTAGCCCGGCTGTGAGCATCTTTCTTCTTGATCAGAAGCCAATTCTTTTCGCCCCGCCCTTTCATCTTTACCAGCGCGAACCCCCCCTTGAGTATCCTGCCACGAAGTTCAATAATCATCTTCCCGCGTTCAAGAGCCTCCATCGGATCGTCCCCTTCAAGGAGGCTGTATTCCCCTTCATCCCACACCACCACCACGCCGGCCCCGTACTGACCGGCAGGTATAATTCCCTCAAAACCAAAGTATTCAAGAGGGTGGTCATCCACCATAACCGCGAGCCTTTTGTCAGCCGGGTTTAAGGAGGGCCCTTTGGGCAAGGCCCAAGACTTCAATACGCCGCCCATCTCCAGACGAAGATCGTAGTGGAGCTGTCGCGCGTGGTGCTCCTGTACCAAAAAGCGCATCTCAGCTGAAGGGCCTTTTACCTTTGGTTTTTCATCAGAGACGCAAGAGACTGATGAGGTAACGTTTGTAGGTTTTGAAGGTTAGGGAAACTTGGGGACACCCTTTAGTTTTCCAGTTTCTCGCCTAAGGCTCGATAAGTTTGTAGTCGTTCTCTTGAGCTATTCTTTCTCCTCTCTTTACGGACAAACTTATCCCTGACAAGGAGAGCTTTAATCGTCTTGATAATTCAGCCATGCCGATTTTGGCGGCCAGGTGGAGCGGGTGCTGCGCATGGCGGACGGCTGCCTGCTCCTGGTGGATGCCCAGGAAGGCCCCATGCCGCAGACCTATTTTGTGCTGAAAAAGGCCCTGGCCATCCCGCTTCCGGTGCTGGTAGTAATCAACAAGATTGACAGGCCCGCAGCCCGGCCGCACTGGGCCGTGGACCAGGTATTCTAAAACTCGGGGACGTTGTTGAATTCGTTGACTTATGGTCAGTGATTTTGGCAGTTATTCAACAAATTCAACAACGTCCCTCAATCTTCTCAATCTTGAAAGAAACGCATAAACGCATGACCGTCCCCCTCGTCTCCAAAGAGAGAAAACTGCATTTGAAGCTACGCACTTTCTGCACCAACGTCCCCTCTCTTCTCTCAATTTATCAAGAGGAAACAGGCTGTTGCCCAAACAAAAATCCCTTTTCGCTCGGTCTAAAACGTTTTTTGCTAATAAATCTTGGCGAAGTGGAAGATCAGCGATTCAAACTGTTTGAGCCCGAAGGGCGAGTTTAGCGCAAAGCTTCACTACGTGCCGAATCGCCTGGAGCAAGCCTTAGATTTATCAAAAAACGTTTTAGACCGAGCGAAAAGGGATTTGGGCAACAGCCCGGAAAGATTTGACTCCAATTCCCCCTATGACCTTATTACCCAAAAACGTGTCTGAGCCCCTCAAGGACTTCAAGAACTTCGTCCCTTTGTTCGTGGGTCATCGCATCCTGTTCCAACAATATCTCTCCCAGGAGTCGGTGGGTCTCCTTCTCGAGATCCTCTCGCACTTGAACCTTTAGCGCCTCGAAGAGTTGATCCGGAGTGATAAACCCCTTTTCTACCGCAACGACTCCAAAACGCAGTTGACGCTTTCCCGTCCTTCTCGTATTGTTTGACATGGAATAATCCTTTTCAATTGATCTTCGTCCCAGACCCCAACATTCCAGACTTTTCTAAAGCAGAAAGAAATGCAAGTCAACAAAGAAAATCTATAACCAATCTAGGGGACGTACTTTACATTTAAAGTTCATTCCTTCTGTTTGCTGGTTGAGCAACCTTAACTTTAAAACTGAAGAACGTTCCCCAAAATTTCCACACCCCTTCCAGGATGTCCCCAAAAATTCCCTGGCACCAG
>JAUWXJ010000179.1 GCA_030616425.1 Desulfobacterales bacterium
GCCACAGGATGGCAGGATCAAGATGCACCTTGCAAAAAAAAAGGCAGTTGACTTCCGTGTCTCCTCATTGCCCACTCTTTTTGGTGAGGGCATTGTCATGCGTATCCTTGATCCGAGTGCCCTTAATGTAGACCTCACCAAACTGGGATTTGAGCAGAAGACCTTTCAAGCCATTAAACGTTGTATTCTCAGGCCCTATGGCCTGCTGCTTGTAACAGGACCCACCGGTAGCGGTAAGACAACTACACTTTATTCTGTTCTCAACGTGCTGAACAAGGAAGATACCAAGATACTTACAGCGGAAGATCCAGTGGAGTTCAACTTTAAGGGAATCAATCAGGTGCTTGTCAAAAATGAGGTCGGCATGACCTTTGCTGCAGCGCTTAAGTCCTTCTTACGCCAGGACCCTGACGTCATTATGGTGGGCGAGATCCGAGATCTAGAGACAGCCGAGATCGCCATCAAGGCAGCCATGACAGGTCACCTCGTCTTCAGCACCCTCCACACGAACGACTGCCCTTCCACTATCGGCCGTCTTGTGGATATCGGGATACCATCTTACATGTTGGCTTCTGCCGTAACAATGGTACTTTCTCAACGCCTCGCTAGAAGACTGTGCCAGCAGTGCAAGGCTGTGGTCAAAAACATTCCACCAGAGGAATTGGAGAGCATGGGATTCTCCAAAGATGAAATTCCGAATCTTACCATATATGGTCCAACGGGATGTCAAGCATGTAAGAGTACCGGCTATAAAGGGCGAGTCGGCCTTTATGAGCTTATGGAGGTAACCGAAAAAGTTGCAAAGGCAATAAATGCATGTGTTCCAGAGGATCAACTCAGAAAGACAGCAACACAGGAAGGCATGGTTACTTTGAGGGATGCAGGTCTTGAAAAAATCCGCCAGGGATTGACATCCGCCGAGGAAGTTGTCAAGAAAACCGTTATAGCCAAAGAGGCGATGCCAGCGTATCTCGTTAATCCAAATATGGAGAATTACGAAGATGGGGATGTGATTGTCCGGGAAGGCAATAAGGATATAGATTTTTTCATGCTTGTCCAAGGGGTGTTATACGTTGTTAAACAGGGCAAGAAAATAGGCGAAATAATACAGCCTGGTGAATATTTTGGAGAAATGTCTGCCATATCTGGCGAGCCGCGATCCGCAACCATCATCTCAAAAGGAAGGTCAGTCACAAGCCGCTTTCCCGGGGACAAGCTCCTGGAAACCATTGAGAAATATCCGGAAGTTGCCAAACACCTTTTTGAGACAATTGTCAGTCGTTTAGAGCGCGCTAATAAAATCGATGTATCACTTGGCGCCTATCATATGTCAAATCCTGAAACACAAACAGCAATGATCGATCTGATGAGGGCAAAATACGAGACCCTCGAGGCTCAAAATGGAGACACTTCCAGTACACCGGATCCCTTTCTGTTCAAAGAATTTATTACCAGCAGCTTTTATCAGATCTGCGGAAAATACGGATGTGAAAGTGTAACCTTCCATATCGAAAACAATAAAGAGGGGAAAATTGATATTTCAGCTACCCCCAACCTGTAGGAGTTTATTTTGTCAGACAACGGGATGACAAGAACAATTACCATCACGAGCGGAAAAGGTGGGGTTGGTAAAACAAACATCAGTGTCAATGTGGCCCTCCATTTGGCATCACTCGGTTACCGGACATGCCTGTTTGATGCAGATCTCGGATTAGCCAACATCAATATTCTATTGCGACTGAGTCCTGAGTACAACCTCGAAGATGTGATTTTTAACCGCCATAGTCTCCAAGATATCATTATAAGGAATTACAAAGGGATAGACATCATCCCTGGAAGCTCAGGTGTGGAAAAGATGGCCAACCTTGAAAACGATCAAGTAGACCACCTGATCCAGTCATTCTCTGAACTCGATGGATACGATTTTTTGCTCTTTGATACATCAGCAGGTGTTTCAAGGAACGTTCTGGCCTTCTGCTTGGCTTCCTCTGAAGTAGTAATGATTGTAACCCCCGAGCCTACCTCACTGACCGATGCCTATGCCCTATTAAAGATACTGACCTTGAACGGATTCAGTAGCAAAGTGAAGATTGTGGTGAATCAGTGCAAAAGTATACCAATTGCCAAGCGTACCTACAACACGTTCAAAGCGACGGTACAAAAATATCTTCACACAGATGTGATGCCACTTGGTATTGTCATTCAAGATCAAAAAGTGGTGGAGGCAATCAAAACCCAACAGGCGCTGATATTGCTCTACCCTGAATCAAATGCTTCCAAGGGCATTAAACGTATTACGAAAAATCTTTTGGAACATCGGCAGGAGGATCTGGAACCTTCCGACATGATATCATTTTGGACAAAGTGTCTTCGGCTCATAAAAAGTCCTTTAGACTTAGCCGGTCCCAAAAAAGCGAAAAAAGGAATTGAATCTCAATCAGCAACCGAGCATCCACTGAAAAAAGCGCCGCAACTGGCACAAGGGACTAAACAAAAAAATGTGCCAGCAGAATCAGAAGATAATGAGGAGACAGTCCAATCCTTAGAAAAACCTGCTCAAGAAGAATCTATCCAGCCACAAACCCCTCAAGAACAAGATGCCATTGTCAAAACACCTGGTCCTTCCAAGCCTGTGGATATTGCGCACGCGGAACAGGATATCTCTCTGGTAATGAGCAAACTTATTGATAGTGTCTCGTCAGTTTCTCAAGAACTTCAGCTTATTAGAAAAGCCATGGAAGAGAGAGGGCAAAATCCGCTTGGCATGAAAGGATTAGTTGATGGAGGCCAAAAGGCTATAGCGCACAAATCGATAACTCTTGACTTTGACGATTTTCTGAAACAGCGTGCCACAGATGTGGGGAAAGAGGATAATGGATAAAATCAAGATCACTAGGGACAAGTTGATACAAAAAATTGAACAGATACCGACCCTCCCGATAATTTCCCGAAAAATCATGGAAATTGCCGGAGACGAAAATCGATCTTTTAAAGACCTGGTAGAAATTATCGAAAAAGACCAGGCATTGGCTGTAAGAATACTAAAGATTGCAAATTCGGCCTTTTACGGTTTTTTGAGCAGGGTAAGCTCTCTTGAACATGCTTTAGTCCTACTGGGTGCTAATGAAGTAAAGTCCGTTGTAGTCGGTTCTTCTTTCCACAATTTCCTTTCCCACAATGAAGGCGATACCTTTGACCGCACACAATTTTGGAAACATGCCATCATATGCAGCCAAATTGCCAAGTTATTGGGGATTCATTTCTTCAATATACGTGAGTGGGAGGGGGGAAGTTGAGACCCCTTTCACGCCTTAGGTGGTCTGGGTGGCCTCTGGCTGAAACGACGTTCCAGGATCTCTGAGGCAATTCGGTTCCTCAGCATTTCTACGGAACCACCTGCAATCATCCATCCTCGAGCACGCTCATAGAGATAAGCCAAAGGGAATTCTTGGGAAACCCCATAACCTCCGTGTATCTGGATTGCCTCTCGGCACACATATTCAGCGGCCTCGTTACAGGAGAGTTTGGCCAGTGAAGAATCCAAAGTAGTTGGCAGGCCCCTATCTGCTTCAACGACTGCCTTGTACAGTAACCATCTTGCTTGTTCGAGGCGCATCTTCATGTCCACAAACTTCCATTGGATTCCCTGAAATTCACAAATGGGTCGATCGAACTGAATACGTTCTTTGGAGTACTGCAAAGACTTCTCATAGGCAAGTTCTGCCAATGCTAAGGATCGACTTGAATTTCCTAGACGTTCAACGTTGAAAACCTGGAGAAGTTTTTTGAAACCCTCTTCGGACATCAAAACGTATTCTTTCGGAACCCGGCAGTCATCAAAATAAAGCGAAACATAGTGCTCTCCCGACATATGCTGTTCTACTTTTCCTCTGGAAAAACCTGAAGCCGTATCCGGCACGATAACCGCTCCCGAAGATTCTACTCCTTTACCGAATCGGCACCAGACACAAAAATAACCTGCATGATCGCCATTTGAATTAAAGACTTTACTTCCATTTATCACCACCTCATCTCCATCAAAACGAGCAGTTGTACGCAAATCCGTTACTGCAGACCCTGCGTTTGGCTCAGACATGGCTGGGGTAATGATAGTCTCTCCTCGTAGAAGTTTTGTGAGAACTTCTTTTTTCAGGAACTCATTCCCCAAAAAGGCGATTTGCTGTATGGCCCCAAAGTTACCAGCCTGAAGCACATCAGCGGTCTGGGGGCAAACCTTTGCAATCTCCATAATGGCGATGACTGCATCCATCAAGGTACCTCCCTGCCCCCCGTCTTCAACAGGAATTCGTATCCCCATAAGGCCATTTTCTGCAAGAATCTTTGCGTTTTCCCAGGGGTACTCATCTCCCCAGGTGAATGCCTTTTCCGCAAAATGCCTCTCAGCAAGCCTGCGTACGCTTTCTTTTAATATCCGTTGTTCTTCTGTAAGTTGAAAATCCATTTTTTAACCTCTCCTTTCTTTGTCTACCTTTTACTAATAAGGGCATCAACCGCCTTGACACCTTTTCCTTTGGGATAAACCACCAGAGGGTTTAT
>JAUWXJ010000002.1 GCA_030616425.1 Desulfobacterales bacterium
AAAAAGACCACGGGGGGATGGATAACCATCCAAGGGTCTTGCAAGAGCATGTTTAGCCCCTGGCCGTCGGGGGGCGGAAAGGAAAGCATCCTAAAAGGGCTTTGCTTGATCAACAGCAGCGCGAGGAAGATGCTATTCAGGTTGTAAATGAGCATCACCTGGGGCTCCATGTCCTTTGCCTTGAACATAAGCAAGGCACCAAGCCAGGAAGCTATCAACACCCAGAGAAGGAAGCTCCCTTCCTGGCCTGCCCAGAAGGAGCTAATCAGGTATTCTAAAGGCAAATCACGGGATGAATATCGGGCCACATAGCTGTAAACAAACTCGTGGTTGAGTATAAAATGCATCAAAAGCATTGAGGCGATGGTCACAAAGAGAGCAAAGCAGGCAAAACTCAGGCGGGCGGCATTTCGGGCGAGGACAATCCCTTTTCTTAAACACAGCACAAGATAACATATTGATGATATGCATATAGCAATCAGTCCCAACCACATCATCACTTGACCGAGGTTGTTCATTCTCCCTTGACCCGCTGTTCGTATTTTGTGGGACACTTAACCAGCAATTCTTTGGCAACAAACACCTCCCTTTTTGTGTTGTATTTGCCTGTGGAAACAATCTTGGTGACATCGTCAAAATTTGCAGGTTGGTACCCATCATATTCAACTGCCATCTCGTCGCCACTATCTTCTCGTAAGGTAAAGATTAATTTGTTGTTTTCGAGGTCATATTGCTTGCTCCCCTTAACTACAATCCCGGCTACCTGCACAGGTCGAGGACTAACCTTGGCCTCGCTGACACTCACATAAGTGGTCAGGGTTGATTTAAAGGAATACATCGCCATTATCATAGCCAAAACAACTATGATGGCGCCAATAATGTAAGATTTTTTTGACATGTTTTATCTTTCAGTTCTTTATTGCGACTTCTTGTTCTGACCGGCTCGCTCCCCGCAAGCCCCGTCCTTCAGGGCGGGGTCAAGGGGAGCTATACAAAAACATTTATCTTCCTTACCGGGAAGCCTCCCCGCCCTTCAGGGCGGGGAGGCTTCACATCTGTCATTCTTTGCCCTTGTCCTCGGCAGGCTCCTCCAATCTCTTGATCCTGCGATCCAAGATGAATAGGTAAAAAGCTATTCCACACCATATAACGAGATTAACCCCCATAACAAAACTCAAACCTTCTTTCATGATGCATCTCCGCCTTCAGGTGTCAGTTAATGGTTATATGTTATTCGTTGTCCGGTTCATGATATAGATCCCGTACCCTCAAGCCCTTCAATCTTAATAGTCTTATCCTTAATCGGAGCATCCAGATAAACAGGCCTGTGTACGCAAGGAGTGAGCCTAAAAATACCTTCAAGGTTTTTGGATCCATACCGGGATTGACCGGACTCATGGTATCTTCAGGGTGGAGGGAGGCTGTGATCCGCGGTACAATAAAGACCAAAAAGGGTACTGTAGCAAAGGCAAGAATTGAATATACCCCTGCAAATACCCGGCTTCTCTCAGGGTCGCTGACTGCCGAACGAAGCGCAAAATACGCCCCGTAGATCATAAGGAGTATTACGATCGAGGTCTGCCTGGGGTCCCAATTCCAAAATGATCCCCATGTAGCCTTTGCGAATATAGAACCGGTCACCGTGGCAAGGACGCAGAACAAAAAGCCCAACTCTGCAGCAGATTGGGCTACATAGTCTGTCTCAACCTTTCGTTTGGCCAGATAGAGAGCGCTGGCTATCATCGAGATCAAAAACGCCAGTGTTGCAATCCATGCCTGGGGCACGTGAAAAAACAGGATGCGGGATGTCTGGCCGGGAAACCCAGCGGCTGTCCCTGCATAAAAAAAGGCAGCAACGATGATAACAGCCATCCACATTGTCAATAACAATTTAAAAATCATATTTTAATTAATCCCTTTATCCCTGAACCCCTCGATTCCTGAATCCTTGTCCTATTCTTCCCAGATCAAAGGAAATAGAAATAATGACATAACGACCATTATGATTACATACGCCACAGCAATCTTGACCTCAGGCCAACCAGCACTATGTATGCCAATAGCAGCCCTCTCGCATCCTTTGATACACGTAATCATAAGGGGCAACAGCAGCGGAAGAGACAGGACAGAGAACAACGCACCTCGGGTACTAGCCCTGGCTATCATGGCAGCGATTATTGTTGTGCCGGCCCCCAAACCAAGCCCTCCACTGATGATCATGGCAACAAAAAAGCCGGGAAAGTTTATCTGATAGGCCATTAAAAAAATAAACGATGGCACGATGATGAGTTCCAGGGCCCCTAACAGCGTCAAATTAAATAACAGCTTTCCAAAGAATACAGCCTGGGGACGGGCAGAAAGTTTCAACACATCTATGGTCCCGGCCTCTTCTTCCTTGACAAAAGACCGGGAAAGGCCCGATAGGGCGGAGAAGGTCAGAATTATCCACAACAACACCGAGTACAAAAAGGGCCTTTCAGCTTCTTCGATACGGAAAGATCCAATAGAAAAACTCACGGCTATAAGGGTGGTCACAGCAAACATCAGGATAGCATTCAGGGCGTAGCGGGTCCTGAATTCGCTGCGTAGATCACGAAACCAAATAGCGACGGCCTCATTCAGATAGGTTGATGACCGTGTCTGCATAGTCTGCCTCCCGTTTTTCATTTGATGCAATGACGGTCATCCCTGACTGCCTCTGGTTTGAAATAATCTGTTCCAGAACATCAATCCCTTTGCTGTCAAGGTTGGTTGCTGGTTCGTCCAACAATAGCAGCGGTGGCTTATGAAGCAACGCCTGAGCAAGTTTCAGCCTCTGCTTCATCCCGGAAGAGTATTCCCTTCCCATTTTTGTTGCATGTTCTGCCAGTCCCACGAGCTCAATTATATTGAGACAATCGTTGCGATTGCAAGCAAGGCCCCTTACCCTGCAAAAAAATTCTATGCTCTCAAGGCCCGTCAATTCATCATACAAAGACAAGGCAGGCGCAACCATCCCTATAAACCGTCGCCGCGATTCTTTTGGTATGGGATCAGCGTTGAAAAACATCTCAACCCGACCAGTAGATGGCTTTACAAGACCAGCAATGATCCGAAGGAGGGTGCTCTTGCCTGACCCGTTCCATCCAGTAATGGCAAGAACATCTCCTTGATTTAACTGGAAGGAGATGTTTTTGAACACGAGAGTTTCTCCGTAATGCTTGCCTATGCCGGATACCTTTAGCGTAAACATCACCTTAAATTTCTATCATTGCATGGTATATCTTGTCAATATTTCACTAAGGCGCTGAGTGAAGCTCAAATATTGCTAAGGTATAGCGAATTCGAAATATCATTGACACTTGGCTCATACGATATGTTATACTATATACGTATATTTTTATGCTTATGTAGCACAACATGTTGTGGGCGTCACGTCTCGACGCATAACCGAAACAAATCTGCGACAGTATGACCGAAAAACTCAAATCCAGAAAATGGCAATATCCAACCATCATAGGTATTGTCGCCTTATTATTGATGATTTTCGATGTTTCCTTACAACCCGGACAGATGCATTTACTCTACGCCCGGGAAGCCGTGGATAGCTCGGATCGATTCTCTTCTGATGTCAGTGCCGCCAACTTCGTACCCTCAAAAATCACTTGTCTTCAGATTATCCAAGAGGATTATGAAGGTTTACGGCTATCTTACCCATCTAAGGTATTCGTTGATTTTGTAAAGAACGAAATCTATGTCAACGATTCTGGAAACAACACTATATTGGTCTATACCCACGACTTCTATCCGCTTCTTTCTATAAGCAAATCGGACGGCGTTGAAGTACCTGTGGGGGTAGCAGTTGATCCCAAAGGATACGTATTTATTACCCAGGCACCTACGAAACAGAAAAAGGGAAGGATTTCTGTCTTGGATCCTTGTTTAAAATGGAAAAAGGATATTTTTTTTCAGGGATTTGAAGGCGCTGATGATTTTCAACCAACCAATATTGCAATTAACGACAAAGGTCATTTCTATGTAACTGCCAGTTCCTATACTGGGGTGGTGGTTTTGGATAAGGACGGAACATTTTCCCATCTGTTGACACCAACCGACAGCCTCGGAAAAGCGCCGGTCCAAAAGGCTAAAATACACGACGTGGAGATAGACAGCCAGGGCAACATATACCTTTTGAGTGAAGATATGGGCCGTATTTATGTGTATGATTCCCAGGAGCGCTTTCTGTTTAAGTTTGGGGAAAAGGGGGGCAGTACCGGGAAACTGAGCCGACCCCGGGGTGTGGCGGTGGACAGTCGCAACAAACGGATCTACGTGATCGACTATATGCGCCATACAGCAAGTGCTTATTCAACCGACGGACGCTTTTTGTTCGAGTTCGGCGGTAAGGGATGGGGAAGGGGCTGGTTCCAGTATCCTACCGACATAGCCGTAGACGCCCTGGGTAACGTCCTGGTCGCAGACACGTTCAACAATAGAGTGCAGGTTCTTTCAATACAAGGAGGTCCACCCGTTACTGTTGCAAAGGTTGAAGAGGCCAAACCCGAAGCTCCTGTTACAGAACACTTGGTTGAAGAAGCCAAACTCAAGGTTCCTGTCAAAGAACGATTAGTTGCAGAGGCTAAACCGAGCCCCCCTGTCAAAGAAGAAACTATCAAAGAAGAAATAGTTGAAGAGGTTAAGCCCAAGGCTCCTGTCAAAAAAGAATTAGCAGAGCCAAAACCTGCAAAGTATTATGTCCTGACGGCAAACATGAACCTGCGTGAAAAAAGCACCACCAAGAGCAGGATCATTCAGTTGCTGAAAAAGGGCGAAGAGTTTCATATCCTGGATCAATATAAACATGATGACTTCAATTCTTGGTTTCTCGTAAAAACCAGATCCGGGCTCACAGGCTGGTTCTGTGGAATCTATAGCGGAAAAGACATGTTCGTGGAAAAGGAACGAAAACGGATTCCAGCCGTTGCAAAGGCTGAAAAGGCTGAGCCCAAAGTGCCCGTCAAAAAAAAATTGGTTGAAGAGGTTAAACCCAAAGCTCTTGTGATTAAAAAATTGATTAAGCCAAAACCTGCAAAGTATTATGTCTTGACGGCAGACATGCAAGATGTGGCAACACTGAAGCTCAAAGTGCTCAGTGGAGACGGCGATTTGAACTCTGCCAAGCGGATGGCAAAAAAGCTTGGAAATATGGGTTATAAGATAAAATTGGTCGATCGCGCTCCGCGATCCAACTTTTTGCGAAATACAGTCTACTTTGCATCAGGATTTCAGGACGAAGCAAAACGTCTTGTGTCCAGTCTGGGCAATAATACGATTCTGAAACCTTTAACCTGGTCTTCAAAATTTGATATTATTGTTGTAACAGGCAAGAAATGAGGTGGGGCTTTCCGCTTCACAAGCGATCTGCACATATCATAAACAGGCAGATCCATCTAGGTTCCCTGCAATCTTGAACGGACAAACCAATTTTATAGAAAAGAAACACAAATAGAGGAGTCATGAAAAAAATAATCTATCGTTTGATAATAGTTGTATTTGCTGGAATCTGGGCCCTGTCATGTACTTTCAAGCAACCCTCCAAACGCCCTCGATCAACCAACCAGGGTCAGGTCTTTTTCTATCTTTCCTGCCCCAAGAAACCTACGTTTGATATCTCTTTTTCTCTTTCCGGCATGAGCTTCATGAACAAGGACGGCGAGTGGATCGACGTGGCGTTGGATAAACGCATTCGTTCTGCGGAAATTGCGGAAAGGCAGGTCAAATTGCTGGAGTTTTATATGCCTGCTGGAAGGTATAAACGGATCAAGTGGACTATTTCAGAAGCAACGGTAAAAAAGGACAAGAAAAGCTTTACCTTGGCCTTGCCCCAGCCCAAGGGTGAGCACCTTATGGATATCGAGTTTTCTGTGTTAGGCCGGGAAAGCCTGTGTCTATTTGGAGACTGGGATCCAGAGGAATCTATATTCGACAAATATCTCTTTAGGCCTAAGCTAAATATTCGGAAACAGGGTGCAGAAATCACAAACACTTTAGTCTATGTAACAAACACCGACTCTGACTGCGTTACGTTGATAGACAGGCAACGCGATGCGGTAGTAGCCACCATAGCAGTGGGCAGAGCGCCTATTGGAATTGTGGCAACCACGGATGGACATAAGCTCTATGTGGCCAATTCCGGCTCAGACACCATTTCAGTCATCGATACTGCCACGAACAGGGTAACCTATACGATCAGGAACTTCGGTTACAGCCCTGCCGAGCTTGCCCTCTCCTCAGATGACGAAACCCTTTATGCAACCAACCCCGATTCAGACAATGTATCTGTTATAGACACTGTTTCCCGCACGGTAACCAGCAGAATATCTGTCGGCAAGCGCCCTTGCTGCATACTCATCGATCATGACAGGCGCAAGGTCTATGTAACAAACACGGAGTCGCATACCATATCCGTTATTGATATCTCCACGCAATCTGTGGAAGATACGATCACGGTTGGTCTGAATCCTACTGGTATGCTTATCCACGAGGACGACCTGTACGTGGCTAATTCGGGCTCAAACAGTATCTACATATTGGACCTTCCTTCTCACACAACAACAAAGACGATATCTGTTGGACAAAAGCCTACCTGGCTCCTCTCCGGTCTGCGAGAACGTGTCTATGTGTCTAATACAAATAGCAACCAGATTTCTTTTGTGTACCCGGATATGGATTTGGTGACCAGGAACGTGTCTGTAGGCGCCCTCCCTTCAAAGATGGCCATGGACGAATTGAGAAGAAAACTCTATGTCGTAAATTCGATGTCAGAGGACGTGTCTGTTATAGACCTGCCAACATACAATGTGAAAAGGGTGATTCAGGTGGGAAGAACCCCTCACGGCATTGCCCTGATTGAGGAATGATTCCGAAACCACCTTTTTGTGTGAAAGATGCCAACTGAAGTTATATGAAGCGCTGGACTGCTGTTTTTCTACTGATCTTGGTCTGGTTCCGGGGGGTCTATGCCGGAGATGATATACATGGTTCGGCCAGCCTTTCTTATCGCTCCACCGAAACAAAGACTGCCCAAGAAAAAAAGAGCAGCTGGAGCTTCAACCAAACATATAACATAGGCCTTACCAAGGAGTTTACGCCTAAAGTAAATTTCACTGCCAACCTTGGCGTCAATGTCACAGAAACAGATGATACAAAGACCACGCGGCTCTATCCGGATATGAGGCTGAATCTGTCAAATGAATATTTTAGGGCCGATACCGGGTATCAGTTGATCGAAAGGGGCCTTGACATCTTGACCATGGTCTCAGACGAGGAGCGGTTCACCACTGAATCCTGGAATACCAATTTTTCCACAAAACTCGAAAAATATCCGAAGCTCCGACTCCGTTACAACCAAGACAAATCTTATGACCACCTGTCGGTTCACAAGACAAATACCCAAACAAACAGGTTTTCCGGAAGCGCTGATTATGCCTTCCGTTTCTTGAATCTTTACTATGACTATACCAATAACATTTCAGAGGATTATGTTGCAGACAGTACCCAGGAGACTAATACCCATGACGGGAGAGTAAATTTCAGAAAGTCTTTTTGGAGGAACAAGGTAACATCGTCCGGAAGCTATTCGCTAAGGGAGAGCAAGACGGAGACAACAACAAGGGGACAGGATGTCGAGGTTGCCGAACAAAAGAGCCCCACTGCAGGATTGTATTCTGGCGACCCTCCTAATGTTTTGATCATAGAGCTTGACCCTGAAGCCGAGCTCATAGATGGCGACAAGGCCAATAGTACGGATTCGGACATAAACATCGGTGTTGACACCAACCAGAACATCGGGCTGGAGCTCACGTTTTCCGCAGAGATTAATAAGATATATCTTTATACGACCACGCCAATTGACGGTTTTAACGAGGACGCCTTCACCTGGGCCGTGTATAGTAGCAGTGACAACATTACCTGGGCATCGATAACCTCTTCGGAAGATTATAACGCGAACCAGGAGAGGTTTGAGTTCTCTGTTACCGAAACGGCCCGCTATTTTAAGGTGGTAAACACGGCAAACGACAATCACGCCCTCGAGGTAACAGAGATCGAGGCTTACGGCACTACCACCCAGACATCTTATACCTCAAGCGAGACGGTGAGCACCACGGAAACCGTCAATGCCAATCTTGGTTTTCGGCCCTTTACGTGGCTCTCCTTTACATATGACGTCAAGCAAGACATGCAGAAGGACGACGAGAGTGGGGCCGACGCAACTAAAACCAGGCGGTCGACCCAGAATATAAGCGGTCTTCTTGGAAAAGGATTTCAGGTTCACAAGTATCTGATGGTCCGGCCCCAGTATCAAAAGTGGTTGGAATTTAAAGATGAACCTGATGCAGAGACAAGGAGTTCGACCGATACGTACAGGGTACATTTTCTTTCATCCCCGTTAAAAACGCTTGATACCGACCTTTCCCTGAACCACAGCGTATCAAAAGATGAGGATGTAACACAATCAAGGAACTCATCCGCTCTGCTGCATATAGCGGCCAAACTCCGTGAAGGGGCGGATCTGGACATAGACGCCAACATGTCCCGGACTGAGAATCTTTCAAGTGAAACCGTGTCAACAACCAGAACTCTTGATTCAAACCTCCGCCTTAAGCTTACCAGCGCGTTGACAACTGAGATAGAGTATAATAAAACCTGGACCGAAACTCAAAATATCGCCCCAGGCCCGAGCGAGGGTACCAGCGGGCGTAATTCCTCTGCTAAGGCCACCATTTACTGGCGGCCCTCACACGATTTCTATTTCAGAGGATCATACAGCGTTGACCGGGACGAAGAGGCAGGGGATGAAACCTCTCAGCAGGACTATGACCTGAACTGGTTGATTACCGAGAAGATACAGCTCAGTATGGGCTATGACATAGACAGGAATGATACGGTCCAGACAACCTATTCCTCTGACCTTTCGTGGGGCCTGAGCCGGACGTTCACGCTCAGGTTCGGATTTAACTGGACTCGGAAAGAGGCCGATACGGAAACAGAAACGCAAGTCGCAACCGTAGATCTCTCAGCACGGTTTTAGAGGTACAAAAACAATGAAAAATTCCAAGTATCTATTTCTTGCCCTGTTGTTCGTCGTCTTCTTTTCAGGATGCAGTGTCCCCATAAGTTATATCCATCCCACAGCAGACCTTACATATATCAAGACAGTCGCTATTGTACCTTTTCAAAATCTTACTCAGCAAAAAGGGGCGGAAGGCAAGGTAATGAATGTCGTGGCCTCAGAGGTGTTAAGGCGGGGTGTGTTTGATGTTGTTGAATTCGGAGAGGTCACCAAGGTGCTGAAGGAGGAAGGTTTAAAAAGCGACGGCTCAATCAGCAAACGTGTGGCAGAAAGAGCGGCAAAGCGCTTGAATGTTGAGGCTTTCATAGTAGGCGCGGTTGAAGAGTACGGTGTCTCGCAAATAGGCGAAAGCTCATATCCAGAAGTCTCGGTCTCCTTAAAGTTGTTAGATGCAAAATCTTATAAGATCCTATGGGAAACGACGCACAGCGTAAAAGGGACAACGGTCCTAGATCGGCTCTTTGGTATCAGCAAGAAAAGCACGAGCGATCTTGCAAAAGAGCTTGTTGCCGAGATGTTTGATACGTTGTTTGGGGGATAGTATCAATCAATAAGCTGGATAT
Source organism: Desulfobacterales bacterium (assembly GCA_030616425.1). GTDB lineage: Bacteria > Desulfobacterota > Desulfobacteria > Desulfobacterales. The sequence continues at coordinate 9,676 of JAUWXJ010000002.1, forward strand.
CTTATTTTTTCTAAGTACATGTTTTCATAGGCAAAAGCAGGAAAATACGTGATCGAATTTATGAGTTAGAGCACTAAGTCCCTAAGTCTGGGCCCACCATTTTTGAAAACGTATCTGGACGTAAAAGATTCATTTATTGAAAAAAGATACACTCATCATTGTTGTATTGATCCTTTTTGTTTGTCTACCGATTCATAGCTATGGGAAAAAGGAGTGGCCTATCAAGAAAAATAATGTTGCGGTCATGCCCTTTGGAGCCTTCACCATTGGTTCCCTCTCCTTTGATTTTACTCATCTGGTCAGAGATCGCCTGATGGATGACAAATTCAGCCTTATTTCTCAGGACACGTTGGAAGCATTCCTTGTGGAAAAAAGAGTCCGGAGGACAGATTTCTTAGACCGGGCAACTATCAGGGAGATGGGTATGGCCTTGAACGCAGATGCCTTGATAATCGGTTCTGTGGATGTCCTTGCTGGTGGTGAAAATCCCCGGATCGCCATGAGCGCCCAGATGATAGACTGTGTAGAGTCCTCTGTTGTATGGGCTAACTCCATTTCGTATACCGGGGAAGACTTTGCCGGCTTTCTTGGCATAGGTAAGATAAATTCCCTTCAAAGGCTGGCAGAAATAGCAGTAAGAGATCTTCTTAAGGGCTTACCCACTGAGGTCCGTGTAGATGATGGGCTGGCAAGGCCATTTGAAATTGTACAAGCGAGCTTCTTCCCCAAGGTGCTGAAAGGTGGCCAGACAACCAACGTGTCAATTGAGGTAAGGGAGATTACAGGAAAGCCCAAGGATATTAAGGCCTTTGTCCTTGACACCGAGGTCGTCCTTAAAACAGAGGCCGGAGAATGGTATGCTGGAACGTTAACTGCCCCGACCATTGAAGGGGTATACCCCTTGAGAGTTTATGTAACAAACCAGGATAATACGCTTTTCAGCATGGATGATTTGGCTGAACTGACAGTCGACAACACCCCGCCCGAGTTTTTCGTTTCATTCCGCCAAAGGCTTATATCGCCTAATAACGATGGTAAAATGGACGACATAATGTTCTTCCCCGAAATCCTGAAGGCAGATACCATAAGAAACTGGAGGGTTGAGATTACTGATGAAGCCGGAACGGTTATGAGATCAGAAGAGAGTATTGGGAGCTTGCCAGGGGGGTTTATCTGGCGGGGTGAGAACAATAAGTATAAGCGGGTTAAAGATGGAACTTATTTTTGCCGGTTGATGTTGGAAGACAAGGCTGGTAACAGGTCGGTTTCACCAAAAGAGGCTATAGTAGTCGACTCAACACCGCCTGAAGTGGATGTGGTCCTTGCTGCTGAAGATGATGAAGGGATAACCATAGAGGTAAAAACCAAAGATATTGACAAAATGGGGGGCTGGGAGTTAATCATATATGATAGAAAAGGGAATGAGGCAGGCAAGTTTGAGGGCAAAGGGGATATACCAACGACACTAAACTGTACATTGAAGCAGAATCAGGAAGGCCCAAGCCTGGAAAAAGAGGGCTTCTTGGCCTATTCACTTGAAATTAGCGACATTGCGGGAAACAGGTTAGAAAGAGAAAAAGAACCTCTGAAGCCACCCCGACCAGAGGAACCTGAGAGAGAACCGTCTGAGAAAAAAGAAGTATGGGTGGAGGATTTTTGACATGAGGCTTTGATTCTTATGCAAGGCCGGCTTTTTTTTCTATTGATCAGCCTGTTCTTAGTTGTCTGTCCCGGATGTTATTCTCGTCCAGGCCCAAATAGTTACCTGAGACCTGGTACCGACCAGTCAAAGATCGACAAGGTTGCGGTCTTTCCGTTCCACAACAACACTCAAGTGTCTGAGGCCAGCAGTATTGTGACCAAGGCCTTTATCACAGAGCTGTTTGAAAGGAAAAAGCTTAAGGTCGAATTTCCGGGTAATATAAGAAGCTTCCTTGTCAGTAAGCGAATTATTGTAAGGACAGGCGTCGATCTTGAAACCATAAAAGTAATGGCCAAAAGACTGGGAGTCGACGCCGTTATCTTAGGGGAGGTAGATGAATACATAGGTGTGGATGACAGAAAAAAAGCTGTCATTCCTGTTGTTTCTATCAGGTCCAGGATGGTGGACGGCCGGAGCGGCAAGATCCTGTGGATGGCGCAACACAGGAGAATAGGTAATGATTATATAAAAGTTCTCGATTTTGGAAAGGTAAGGTCGGTAGCCGCATTGACTCGAAGGGTTGTCAAGGAAATGATCCAGACCATGCCGTGAGGGTGGCATTCGTTATTTGATATTTGATAATGGTCAATATCAATCGTCAATCATCAATCGATAAGTATCATTATGAGAAAACTGTCAGTATTCGCCTTTATACCTCTTCTGTGGTTTGTGGCCGCAGATAATAAGGCCCTTTATTGTGCTTCCGAGCATACAGCGGTCCTTGCTGAAGTAAAAGGTGAGATTATAGATGAAAGGGGGCTTCAGGACAGAATCGATACCATCCACAAGTTTAAGCCGCTGATCAAACCTGATGGGGGGGTGGGCGGTATCAATATCTTAGACCTTCTTGAACAGATGATCAACGAGCGCCTTATGATCCAGGAAGCTTACAGGGTCGAACTGGACAAGGATCCTGATTTTGAAAAAAGGCTTCAATCCTCCATAAGAAACCAATCTGTTACCAGATTGAGAAAAGAAGAGGTGCTTGACAAGATCAATATAAGCGAGGAAGACCTGCTTGGCTACTTCAAAAAACATTATAAAAAAGACGGGCCTGTATCAGATGAAGAGTTTCAGAAAAAGAAAAGGCGAATCCGCAAGAAGCTAAAAAGGGAAAGAGAGAAAGAGCTGTCTGACAACTTTGTTGCGATGTTAAGAAAGGAATCAGATATCTGGATCGACAGGGAGCTGCTTAATTCACTTGACACTGAAAAGGATTATACTGCGAAAAACCCAATAATAGCACGCGTCAATGGCGAACCAATCCCCCTGAATGACATGCTGCACGATATGAGACAGGCATTTCAAAAAAGGGGCAGGATGTACAGCAGGTTAAAAGATAATAGCGAGCAAGAGAGGCTGCGTGAAGAGTTAAAGCAACAGACGCTGGATGCCCTGATCACCTACAAGTTGATCGAGCAGGAGGCATTAAGGCGTAATTACCTTAGAGACCCGGCCTTCATGGAAATTATTAGAAAGCGAAAAGAGCGTTTGCTCATTGATCAATTTAAGGAAAAAATAGTCTATCCCCTTGCTATTCCAACAAAAAAAGAGTTGACAAAGTACTATGAAGAACATATAGACAACTTCAGAAAAGGTTATCAGGTTTGGTTTAGCGAGATGACCTTTCGAGCCCGGGAGGATGCTGAAAAGGCCCTGAAGGAATTAAAGCAAGGGGCAAACTTTGAATACTTGGCTACCCATGTGTCAGAAAGGTGGACACCGAAGCAAGCGCGCGTATGGGTCAATACTGATAGGTTTCCTCTTGGGATCAGAAAAGAGCTGAATCGGCTGGAGGTCGGACAAACAAGCGATGTCCTCGCTGATGGCAGACAATACAAGATCATAAAATTAAAGGGGAAAAGAGGGGGGGCGCCCGAGGAATTTTCCCGTGTGGCTCGGAGCTTGAAGAAAATAGTTGCACAGCAAAAATTCAACACCGCGCTTTCCGATTACTTGGCCAAATTGCGCAAAGAATCCAACATCAAGATCGATAAAAAAGCCCTGAACAGGATAGAAGAAAAGTACAAGGCTGGGCCTGCTGAAGAAACTGAAACCACGTCTACAGAATAATATATGAAACTAACAAAGGCAGCATCATATTCATTGTTACTCCTGGGAATAATCCTTATCGCTTCCACTTCTTGTGAGAAAAGGGTCCCCGGGTTTGTCAAAAAGAAGTGTGTTGACTGTCACCAAAAAGAGGCCAAGCAATTTAAAGCGGCAAAGGTAGTGCATTCTCCTGTTTCCAAGGATGAGTGTGATGCCTGCCACAGGCCTCACGGGGTCATAGGCGGCGTTTATTTGAAGACCAGCCCACAGCAGCTTTGCTTTACCTGTCATACGGATAGCAAAGCCATGCTTGACAAAAAACATGTCCACACGCCGGTAAGTGAGAAAAAATGTGTCGGCTGCCACAATCCCCACTCCTCCATGAACAAAGACCTATTAATAGGGAAGGGAAATGAGTTCTGTTTTATCTGCCATAAGCAAGGTCCTTATACCAGAGAGACAACTCATGTTCCTCTATCTAAAAAGGGATGTTTGGTTTGTCATGATGCCCATGCCTCTGACTATGAGCAATACCTGTTTGACACAAAAAACAATGTGTGCGCAAAATGCCATGACTTCAAAAAATCTGGGTTTATCACACGGCACACAGGCTATAACGTAGAACAGAGCAGCTGTGTCTCTTGCCATACATCACATTCATCTTCCAACCCCAAATTGCTGCGCGAATTCATTCATGCGCCCCTTGACAAGAACCAGTGCGCCGCCTGCCACCACCCTGCGGAATCTGCGGAAGCCTTGCAGCCCAAAGTAGAAGGGGCTGAACTCTGCTACGGGTGCCACAGGGAAAACGAGATCGCTTTCACAAAGGCCCACATCCATGATCCGGTCAACGAAGGCGATTGTCTGTCGTGCCACAGCCCCCATGCCACGGGCAACAAATATGTAACCATTCTTCCTGATGGGAAGCTTTGCTACTCGTGCCATGAAGAGACAGAGGAGTTGTCTAAGAAGCAGCATGTGCACAAGCCGATAACGGAGAACAACTGTACCGCCTGCCATAATCCCCATGCATCAAGCAACGAATATGAATTGAAAGACCTTGGCAAAACGTTATGCTTCCGATGTCACACAAAAGATGGTTTTACCCATTCAAATATTCACGAGCCTATTAAGAAAGGAAACTGTATCGTCTGCCACGACCCGCATGCATCGGATAACAAATTTGAGCTTAAGTTGGTTGAGATCCAGCAGTGTTACACTTGTCACCAGAAAGAACAAATGCTCTTTGACCGGGTAAACGTCCACACGCCCATAAGGATTGGCAGGTGTGTCGCTTGCCACAACCCCCACTCAATTGACAGGGAAAAACTCTTGGTTCAGGCAAGGGAGAAGCTCTGCTTTAACTGCCATCAGGGCATGCTAGATGAGGTGAAGGGGGGAACCATCCATCCCTCTTTTGAAAAAGGAGAGTGCCTGAGATGCCATAACGAACATGCCAGTGACCATGATTTTCAACTGATCGAAACAAGAGGAGAGAATTGTTACCGGTGTCATGCCAGGATTCAAGCCTCTTCTAACACGAGTAAATACAACCATGCCCCGCTCAAACAGGGAGAATGCACAGCCTGTCATAATCCCCACGGGAGCAAGATAAAGGGGCAATTGTACCGACCCGTGGGAAGCCTGTGCCTGTCATGTCATACAGATCTGGGCACACACATTAAAAAAGACAAACACAAGCACAGCCCCGCAAAGAAAGGGGACTGTCTGAAGTGCCATGCTCCCCACTATGCAAACATTGAAGGCCTGCTTGCAGCTCAGGGGGCCAGTCTATGCAAGGGTTGTCATGATCTGGAGGCTTCAGCCCTTGTAACTTCCCACAGTAGGATCGCGATAACGGGCTCTGATTGTATCGGCTGTCATGAATCACATACTTCGGAAAACAAAAGACTGTTGCACAAGGTTTTGCATCGCCCGTTTGAGGAGGGCCACTGCACAGCATGTCATGAGTAGGTGAGCCATTACTCAAGGGTTATATATTTTTAGTGAACTTATAAATTCAAATATCTGAAGAAACCGATTCTGTAGGAATAAAGATGGTCGTGGTTCAAAGAAACATATACCGGGCTTTTCTTCTATTTGCCTGCGCCTTCACAGGTTTCATATCGGTGACAAACTCGGCCTATGCCAAGGGTACGCAGGTCAGTGCAGAGAAATGTCTAAAATGCCACCCTGATCTGCGCCAGGAAATGGCATCCAGGGGTGCCCATGCGCCTTTTAAGAGACTTGAATGTTCAAGTTGCCATAATCCTCACACCTCAAATTACGAACACCTGGTCAAAGAGCAGATCAGCAAACTGTGCAAGAACTGTCACAAGGGCAAGAAGGGGGTTTTTGGCAAAAAGTACGGCCACTCCCCATTTGAGGAAGGGGCGTGCCTGAAGTGCCACAGGCCTCATTCTTCCAAGAACCGAAAACTGTTGCTCGCTGCAGGGGGAAAACTCTGCTTTACCTGCCATGCCAAGAAAGAAATCCTTTCAAAGAAATACAAGCACGACCCGGTGAAGAAAGGCAAGTGCCTAACCTGCCACAGTCCCCACACGTCTGACCATGAAAGGATGCTGAAAAGGGGTCTTTCACAAGCGTGCGTCTCGTGCCATTCAATTAAGAGTAAGGCAGCCAAAGCGTCGCACAGTCATTACCCGGTGCAGGACTCGAAATGCACATCCTGCCATAACCCCCATGCATCAAGCCACAGCAATTTGATCAAGGAAAGTTCTCATAAGCCATTTGCCGAGAGGAAATGTACTCAATGTCATAATTCTGTCCGGTCACGTGATCCCTTGGGTGTGAAAGGTGAAGGCATGTCAGTCTGTGTTGCTTGCCACCCGTCAACCAAGGAGGATTTCAGGAAGGTCAATACCCACGTAGGGCAAGGTGTTTTTTGCATAAACTGCCATAGCCCGCATGCCTCAGATGAAGCCCACATGAAAAAGGCAAAAGAGACAAGAATATGCACAAGCTGTCATCGGGATACAAAAGAGCATTTAAGAGACAAGAAGAATAAGTACAAGCACCCGTCGGTTATGGAAGGAAAGTGCAGCGAGTGTCATCGTCCCCATGGGTCTAACTTCAGGCTACTTTATCCCACTGATGAAATCGGCGCCTGCGCTGAATGCCACAAAAGACACGTCTCGTTCACCCATCCCATAGGAAAAGATGCTATTGACCCTAGGTCCAAGGGGGAGATTACGTGTGTCACATGTCACAACCTGATGGGAAGCCGTCACGATTTTGCATTGAGATTTGATCGGAAAAAGGAATTGTGTATTCAGTGCCATAAGGGGTACTAGTTTGTCATTGGCATACCCATGTCGTCAAATGGTTGCGGTTACGCGGCTCGTTTAGCGCAAGCTTCACTTCGTGTCGGTGCTCGGTTTACGTCAAACGGCTTTAAAAGACGACTGAACCGATAGACGATAGCCGTAACGAGCAGCGCAACCGATAAACGATAGCCGTTCTTTCATAAACCTCAATTTGTGGCCGTGTTAAGTATATAAATACAAGATATGAGTGCGCAGAAAAATGACAGGTATATAGGGAGTATTATGTCTAGAAAGATCAATTTCGTTATCCTGTTTTTGACCTTCTTCCTGATCATACCGGCAACCGCACTTTGCGCGGGAAAAGGGATTAAGCACCTTACATCGATTACCAGAGACACGGAAACAGGCCGTTTGGGCCTGCTAGGCGGTGTCTTTTTTGATGAAAACAGGAATAGATTATATGTGACCGATACCACAAACAAACGGATCCTCGCCTTTGATGTTGACATGAAGTTTGTGTCTGAATTCAATGCGGGCGGAGCCTTAGAGGCTCCAACCTTTCTGGTAAGAAACAGCAAAGGTCAGTTTTTTGTTGCTGAGCCAACAAAAGGTAACATTCTGTTTATTGATATTAGACAAAAGTCTGTTAAGCCAATCGATTTTTCAGGCGTTCCCAAGGCCAACATCATTTATCCCGGCAAGATGACCTTGGATTCGTCAGATAATCTATATATCGTTGATAAAGCCAACCAGAGGATTCTTATTTTTGATCCAGATCTACGGTTCGACAGGCAAGTCCTTGTCAAAGACGGCAAAGGCCTAAGCGATGTAAAGGTTGACTCAAGTGGTAATATTTATGCGTTAAATACAATAGGCGGATCTATTAGCGTTTTTGACAGCCGGGGAAATCTCCTCCAAACATTTGGAAAAAAGGGCAAAGAAAAACAGGAATTCGATTTCCCCGTGAGCCTCGCCATACACCCAAAAGGGGTGATCTATGTGGTCGATCAACACAAGCATAAGGTCTTGGCCTTCAACAAAAAAGGCGAATTTCTGCTATACTTCTCAGAGTTAGGCTGGAGAGAAGGGCGCCTCCACTATCCCTCCTTTATCTGTGTAAACAAGGCTGGTAGGATCTTCATCGTCGACAGAGGGAACAGCCGCATCAGCGTTTTTGAATAAGATCGGCTGATCTGTTCTGCCTCCTTTCCGTTGTGCAAACTGCTCGCAAGGCCATGCCATAGGCACAAGACCTTTGCATAACTCCTTTGATCGGCCTTTATGAACTTTTTGGGGCACCCATCCGGGCGAAGCGAACGGCCCACGCCAGTGGGCAAATTCCAAACTGTTTGAGGCGGCCCTTGGGCCGAGTTTAGCGCAGAGCTTCACTACGTGCTGGGATTTAGTGAGCAAGTCCGTGGATGGGTCAAAAAGTTCATACGAAAGGTAAAAAGGGGGTTATGCAAAGGTCTCGGCGCATCGTGGGCACTTACATGACTTCTATGCCCTCAGGGGGGCAAACCAGGGCCACCTGTTCTCCTGTCAGGATCGGGGCCTGTTTGTACTCTTCTTGCCCAAGGAGGACGCTGACAGGAATCCCGATATCTATAAGGGCTCTCACGTCGCCCCCTTCGTCAGTAAGCTGCATCACCCGGCCGACGAATCTGTGATCTCCAGCAGGGTTATCCATGGCTGGAAAGACTTTGATCATCCTGGGATCGATCGATACTTTCACATATCCGCTTTTATCGGTCCTCACCGCAAGCCTTACCTTGTTATGAATCAAGCAATACGTATCCCCATCGACATCTGTCCTGATGAGTCCGCTGAAAATATTCTCATAAATGGATGAGGCAGGCTTTCCGTTAAAGAGAAAGATGATACAATCAGAGAGCCTGGCCGCCTGTATCCTGTCGTGGGTAGTAAATATAACTGAAATCCCTTTTTGAATGTTGATATCCCTTAGTATGCCTTCAATGGCGACCTGGTTTTCAATATCCACACTGGAGGTCGGCTCATCGAATTAAATCACCCTGGGAGAGCAGGCAAGGGCTCGGGCAATGGCTATTCTCTGAGTCTCTCCACCTGAGAGCTTATGGGCGCTCGCATCAGCAAAATCACGCATTGCTACTAAATCAAGCACTTCCAGGATGATTCTTTTTCTGCGCTTTTTTGGAACCTTCCTGACTTTCAGCCCGAACTCCACATTCTTATACGCGCTTGTGGTAAACAGAATCGGCTGCTGTTCAACCATGACCACTTCCCTTCTCAGCTCTTGAAGAAGAGTCTCTGAGAAACCGACTTTTCTCGAGTCATAAACGATTTCGCCTGTGGTGGGCCGCAGCAAAAAACTCAGGGTTTCCAGCAGGGTTGTCTTGCCCGACCCGTTTGGGCCGAGGAGGCCGCATACCTTCCCCTTTTCGAGACAAAGTTCTGAGATGTCCAGAACCTTGCGGTTTCCATAGATCTTGGTAAGATTCTTGACCTCGAAAAGCATTAGACGCGGGTTCTCCCTTGTAAGTAATTGAAAAACAGATTCAGTGCAAAGCTTATGGACAGAAGGATCAAGCCTAAGGCTACAGCCAAAGCAAATTCTCCTTTATCGTACTCCAAAGCCATGGCTGTTGTCATGGTCCGGGTAAACCCCTTAGCGTTGCCACCCAGCATCATGCTGATCCCCACTTCCGCAATAACACGCCCAAAGGATGCGATGATTGCGGCCAAGATGCCAAACCTTGCCTCCCGAAAGATTACAACTGCTGTTTGCAATGTGGTGGCCCCCAAGGTCATGGCACTCTTTCTGTAACGGTCATCAATGCGGCTGATAGCCGCAATGGTAAAGGTAGTGACAATCGGAACTATGAGTATCACCTGCCCGATGACGATCGCCTTTTGCGTGTAAAGAAGGTCTAGAGGGCCAAAGATCCCCCTCCTTGAAATAAATGCGTAGACAAACAGACCGATGGCGACTGTGGGAAGGGCCAGGAGGGTATTGAGGATGGTGATCGTGATTCTCTTGCCGGGAAACTCTCTAAAGGCTATTGCAAAACCAGCCGGGATGCCAATGAGGCTCGCGATCAGGGTTGAGGAAGAACTCACCTTCAAAGAGACCAGGACGATCGTACACAGCTCTGCATCTAAGGATTTCAAGAGCAGAATGGCCGAAACAAAACTGTCAAAAAGAAAGTCCATTGGGGTCAGTAGTCACTAGTCATTGGTCAATAACGGAGTCTAAGGTGTGATAATCCACCATATGGGGCAAGGAAAATCGCTGAACATAGGCATCCAGCCATTTCCACACACACTAATTGTCACTATTTTCCACCTGGGATTGCGTCGGGGTAAAAGAGCTGCTTTCCAAGGAGCTTATAATTGGCAATCAAGACCTGGCCCCTTGGCGATACAAGCCACCTAGCAAATCGGTCTGCTAAGTCGAATTTCACGTGAGGGTATTTTCTGGGATTCACTGGAATCACACCATAGGGATTATGTAACATCTCATCACCTTCGCAAAGTATTTCCAGGTCCAGACCTTTCCTCCTGCCGAATTTGTACTTGATATATGTACCGCGATCCGAAAGTGTATAAGCCCTTTTTTCATCTGCATAGGTTATCGTCTTGCCCATCCCTTGGCCAATGGAAAGATACCACTCCCCCAGCCCTATGGGGTTGTTGAAGGTGAGTTGGGTCTCTCTCCCCTTTTTTACCAAGGTCGTAGTCTCGGCAACCAACTGGAGCCCGGTAGCCCCCCAGAGCCCTTGCTCTTTGGTGTGGGTACCGCTGTCATCACCACGAGAGATGAATTTCGTCCCCGCTATAGCAATCTTTTTTAGGGCAGCGGCAGCATCCTCCATGCCCCTTATGCCAGCAGGATCACTCGACGGACCGAGGATCACAAAATCATTGTGCATGACCGCATACCGCTTTGTCCCGTGGCCCTCGGCCACAAACTTTTCTTCCCGGGCTTTTGCATGAACGAATATCAGGTCCACATTTCCATCCATGCCGTCGTTGATGGCAGCACCGGTCCCTTTCGCGAATACCTTGACCTCTATCCCGGTATCGTTGGTGAATTCAGGAAGAAGCACATCCAGAAGGCCTGATGCCTGTGTGCTGGTCGTTGTAGAGACCTTGATCACTTTTTCTGCCCCAAGGCTAACAACAGGTATCACCACAACCCCCAACACCCCACCCAGTAATGCAGCTATGAGCTTTCTCGTATTACCCGTGTCTTTCAAAAAAATTCTTTCTCCAAGAAAAGAGTTGTTCACAAAGGCAGACTGCGCATTGGTTCGTGCACACCCCCAACAATACCTCAGGGCCTGACTAGCAGCGCCTTCCGTAACCAGGCATGTCGATGTCGACATATATGCCGAAGCGGACATAATGTCAACCAAAAAAATTTTCTGTTCCGTTGTTTCATGTAATGTACATTGACCGCGAAATCAAAGCTATCCGAAATCAAAGCTATCATAGATTCTCAATATGAAGTGCCCAAGGAAATCCTCACCAGGCACGGGAAGGTCCTGATGAAGGAGCTGCCCTTGTCCTAAAAGAAGAGAATGTTGAAGGAGGCCAACTCAAGAAGCTACTTGAAACCGATGACGGGGCTTGGCAATCTTCCTTATGCAGGAGGCACCCACCTTTTTCTTGAGGCGTCGTAGCACCAGCTATCCGGAAGAGCTGTTCTGGAATGGAATCTGGGATTTTCGGCCCAGCTGAGAAGTTGCGCATGGGCCTCATTGATCTCGATAAACTTGTTGCTCGAATCGCCTTTGTCGGGATGAAACCGCTTTGCCTTGCTTCTATAAGCCGATTTAAGACACCGCATACCATCTTTGGACAGAATTTGATCCTTGGTCAGCTCAAGAAGCTTAAGCGCGTTCTTCTGTTTGTGGTTCAACTGTGGCGTCTTCTTTGAAATAGGGACGATTCTGCTCACAGGAATGTCTCTTCGCAATGCCTTGTCCAACAAATGTTGCGATGCCCACCACCTTGAACCGGTTTCTCCCTCTCTCTTGTACCACTCGCGTCCTGCCTGCTTAATCATATCTAGAAGGTCTTCGGCCACTTTTTTATGTTCGCCCCTCTGCCAGACAAACCTCGATATAATATTTGCACCCACGGGGAGTATGTCTAGGATGAGGTTCTTTTCCGTGTAGGAAAATGCAGCATAACGTGCACGCAAAGTCTGAACCAATCCTGTAGCGATATAAAGAGCAAACTCAAGCCTTGTTCTGCACTTGTCACTGCAGTAGCGCCGCCTTTGCTTTGGAAGCTCGCTTTCCCCGCAGGCAAGACAAAGCTTTTTTCCCTCATTTGCACACGCTACGGGTTGACACTGCTGTGATCTCATATGTGAACTGTCAACGGTCACTGTGATACTGCTTTAGGCTTATTTACAAACAAGTTGCATTGGGCTGGCCCATCCTGTCAAATCAAATCCCTGCAAGTATCTAATGCGGCGTGAGGCCAGTTTATAAATCGGTTCTTTGCTGTACATAAACGGCCTTTCGTAAAGCATATTTATAAGCTCTTCCTTCATGGTGGCCCCCCTGCTTTCAAGTGAACCAGCCGCATTGAGCCAGAGACGCATCATGGCGCGCAGATAGAGAGAACGAACGCCCCTCATCTACAAGAACCCTTTTTGTTGAGATCAATACAATTCGCATAGATATGTGTTGAAATTGTCTGGCTATGATATTAAACAAAAGAGTTTAATGAAGAAAAAAACCTCCACTGAACTGGAAGAAGCCCTAGTTTGCTTGTCCAGTGGAGGCCCTTTGAGCAAAGAAAACCGTAGCCGGCACCCCTTGCCTGCATTCCCATATATCAAGGCCATCCCAGTCGGTCAATAGTAAACTTACTAAGGGGAGCATAATATTGTTTGCAATAAATAGTGCTTTCACCCCCAAGGGGGATCTCTTTTTGAGTCAGCTCAAATCTCATCCTGCTCCTTGGCGGCAGAATGCGGGGCTATCAGATGCCGGGCTGTTTTGGTAACAGACTGTTTCAATGTAAACTATTATATGCTCCCCTTAGTAAATGGGGTTTTCTGGTCTCTCTGGAACAAGCAAAGACACCAATATTGGCAGATGAATTCTTGAACTCCCTATAGACCGCTGGCACTTTAATAGAGGAGGTAACTAGGCTATGCGACATTATCACACTTTCACGGAACCTGTAAGCTCTGTTTGGATGGCCCTCTCTTTTCTTGTCTTCAGCCTCGTTAGCTCCCCTTGGCCCTGTCAGGCTGAAGGAGCTACGCAAATATTTACACTGAAGTCGAGTGTCGAGTATGCCCTCAAGCATAGCACTCAAATCCTTTCATCCAAAGAAGAGGTTCTTGCTGCCGAGGCCAACAAGAAAAAAGAGTTCTCAGAATTTCTCCCCAAGCTAAGCGCCAATTACGCATATACGCGGCAGGACGAAGAGAAAAAAGGTTTCACAGGCGCTGTCACAAGCCCTGAAAATTTATACGGCTTTACTGCAACCGTTGATCAGCCGGTCTTCTCGGGCTTTTCCAGATTAACACAGTACGAAATCTCATCCCTAGGCCTGGATGTTGCGAGGCTCCTCGAACGGCAAGCCCGCCAGGACCTAATCTTGAAGGTCAAGAAGGCCTACTTTGAACTCCTTCAGATGGAAAAACTCGAAAAGGTTGCCCAGCAGGCAGTCACCCAGTTGACAGCCCATGCGGAGGTTGCCAGAAACTTCTATGAGGTCGGGATGATACCCAGAAACGATCTCCTCAAAGCAGAGGTGGAACTGGCAAATGCCAAGCAAGGGCTTGTAGTGGCAAAGAATAATGTTCTGGTGGCTGTGTCCCGGTTCAACATGCTCCTAAGGCGTCCTATTGATGACCCTGTCGCCGTGGAAGACGTAATGACCTATGGGCCCTTCACGCAGGCATACGAGGGCTGTGTCGAAACTGCACTGAAGCAACGAGACGAGATACAAGTTGCCGATCAGGAATTGAAGATAGCGGAAAAGGATGTGAGGTTGACCAGACAGGATTACTATCCGTCGATAGACCTTCAGGCAAACTATTACAAGAAGGGCGACAACGCTGGGTTGGACGGAGGAGACGGCATATCCAATAGGGACGAATGGGATGTGGTGGCCACTGCTTCATGGACTCTCTGGGATTGGAGAAAGACTCATTACAACGTTAGGGAAAAATTTAGTCGGCTGGCACAGGCGAGGCATAAACGGGCAGAAATTATCGACTCCATACAGCAGGAGGTCAAAGAGGCGTATCTCAGGGTAAAAGAATCAGAGAAAAACATTCTAACTGTACAAAAGGCGGTAGAACAGGCCCAGGAAAACTTCAGAATCAGCGAAGAACGGTATAAAGAACAAGTAGCCACATCCACTGAGGTCATAGACGCCCAGACCCTTCTCACCAAGACACAGACAAATTATTTCAATGCCTTGAGCGCATTTAACGTATCAAAGGCGCGGCTTAACAGGGCAATCGGAATCGAGTTCGTGGCCAAACCATAGCGGCAGAGACCAGATGCGTGTGACTCCTTTAATAAAGGGTGGCTTACCTGGAAAAAGCCCCTTTAATCGGGTCTGGGATTGTAATCTTTGTGATCTGTGATATGTTTTATAAACAACTATTCACTGATAACTCTATATTCTCGATCGGTCTTGTGTTTTGCCCTTTTCTGTTCGGGCTTGAAATGCGAGATAAATATTCTCTCTTGTTAACTAAGGTTGGCTTTGCCGGCCTTAGGAAAGCCGTTTTTGGCGGGATGGTCCCCCTCAAGGCTGTTTCCCAATGCGGGTAAAGCGCTAGGAAGGGGCCGACAGGTTGCAAGGGGTTCACGAATTCAGCTACGGAGGGCTCATGACAGAATTACTGAAACGATACAAGGCAATACTTGGGGTGTTGTTGATTCTCTTCCCGGTCGTTTGGATAGGAATCGGCGGGGTTCGTCAACACCTGTTGGCTGGTACGGATAAAACGTATGAAGAACTCAAGGTGTTCAGTGACGTTCTTGACATCATAGAAAAAAATTTCGTGGATCCTGTCGACTCAAGAAAGCTTATCAGGGGTGCAATCCGGGGCATGATAAGCTCTCTTGACCCCCACTCTGCATTTCTATTGCCGGAATCATACAAAGATCTTCAGATAGAGACCAAGGGCGAGTTCAGCGGTATCGGTATTGTTATTACTATGCAAGAGAACGTGATCACGGTTATCTCTCCGATTGAGGGGGCGCCTGCTTATAAGGCAGGAATAAGGGCCGGAGATCAGATCATCAAGGTAGACGGAGAAGAGACCCAGGCCATGGTGTTGTGGGAAGCGGTGCAGAAGATACGTGGTAAGAAGGGTACCTCTGTGGTGATTACGATCCGGCGAAAAGGGCTGCCTGAGCTCACTGATTTTACCATTGTGCGGGATATAATTCCGCTGGAGAGTGTGCGATCTTATCTACTTAAACCCGGCTACGGCTATATTCGAATTACGAACTTCAGAGAGAATACCGCCGATGATGTCAAGGCAGCCCTGAAGAAGCTTGAAACAGGCACCCCCCCCTTGAAAGGATTGATATTGGACCTTCGTGATAACCCGGGAGGTCTCCTTGATCAGGCAGTTAAGGTCGCAGACATCTTTCTGGACAAAGGGCGAATCGTTTCAATCAAAGGCAGGCTAAAAAGCCATACTAAGGTCTACGCGGCCCATCCTGATAAGAATAAACATCCGCATCAGATCGTGCTGCTAATTAATGAAGGAAGCGCCAGCGCATCGGAGATTGTAGCTGGGGCATTGCAGGATCATGGGCGCGCCCTGGTGCTAGGTGGTACTTCATTTGGAAAAGGCTCGGTTCAAACCGTTGAGTCATTGCGAGACGGCTCGGGCCTAAAACTAACCATAGCACGGTATTATACCCCTAATGGCAACGCGATACAGGCCCAGGGGATTGTCCCAGATGTCGTGGTCGAGCAAAGATATGTCTCCAAGCGCGAGGTAAAAAAACACCCCCATGTAAAGGAAAAGGATCTGAAAGATCATATTTCGGCTGAACCCAAAGAGGGGCTATCCGAGGAAATGAGACAGAAGATCCAAGAAGTGAGGGGCGTGAAGGTGCCAGGTGAAGAGCCTTCAGATGTTGCAAAACGACTCGTTACAGAGGATAATCAGGTACGACGAGCTCTTGATATTCTCACAAGCTGGCAAGTATTTTCAAGAATGTCCCCTTAACCCTGTTAAATATAATGCCTCAATCGTTGTAGCAGCATTTCAAACGTCTTATTTAACAGGGTAAAGACGATACCGTGACTAGCCGGACAAGGGCCACGACTAAAAAGAGACGGCGCGTCGGCAATAAAAAAGCCGCTAAAAAAAAATCCGCCCGGGCGGTATTTCTTATAATTGGCCTTGTCTTTGTGGGGGCTCTCAGCTACGCCCTTTATCGGTTATTCACCTCAGGCGAAGCACGCCCACCCTTTTTACCCGTCTTTGAAGTCGAAGCCCCCGAAACAATAGAAACCAAAATTAAACAGATCGATCGGTCCATCTGCGATGCGCTGGTGGCCCTGAATATACTTGCTTCAGACGTAACATTCAAAACAGTCCAACCAAAGAGCGACAGTAAAGGGCCTTGGACCTTTTCAGAGCTCGAAATATGTCTACCAGCAACCATTGCCCACAGCAATATTAAGGAGGCTTTTCTAGCTCGACTGCCTGAGCAGATACCAAAGAAGGCCCTCCGATTTATCTCCGGACCCCAACAAGATCTAATCCTTGATCTCTTTATCAATGGACACCGCACCCATCGTCTTGTCTTTATAAAACCCAAGGAGAAGAAGAGCATAGCACCTCCACCCGCGCGAGTCCCCAGGGTTGCAATTATCATTGATGATTTAGGATATGACGAAAGGGTTGCCTCAACGTTTCTATCCCTCAATGGTCTAATCTCTTTTTCCGTGCTTCCACACAGCCCCTTTCAAGAAAGCATCGCCACTGCTGTTTACGAAAGCGGCCGAGATCTTCTTCTGCACCTTCCTATGGAGCCCGTGGAGTATCCCCAGGTCGATCCAGGGGTCGGCGCCCTTCTTTCCTCAATGACTCCCGACGATTTCTTGGATCAACTTCAAAAAAACCTGGATGCAGTCCCTTTTGCCGTAGGTGTGAATAACCACATGGGTTCCAAGCTCACCCAAGACCCGGCAAGAATGCGTCTGCTGTTCACTATTCTGAAAAAACGGAACCTGTTCTTCGTAGACAGCCTTACCGGCCCCGGGTCTTATTGCCAGCAGGCAGCCCGTCTGCTGCAAGTGAAATTTGCACAAAGACAGGTCTTCCTGGACCACGTTCAGGACCCAGCTGCAATCCGTTTCCAGATAAAACGCCTCGTTAGTATAGCCAAGGAACACGGCCAAGCAATAGGAATCGGGCACCCTTATCCTGCCACATGGGAGGTGCTCAACGAAGAGCTACCAGGCATTAAGGATCAGGTTGAACTTGTCGGGGTTTCTGGGCTTGTGGAATAGCGCAAAAGACCACTATTTGTAGGAGGGAAACCAAGGCCTTTTCGATCTCTGGACAGCTCTGGCGAACAGCCCTACGAGCTGGAGGATCCGGCCTTGCCAGCAACCGCATTCATCAGTTTCTCAAAAGAGGCCCTGAAAGCATTTACGCCTTCCTGCTGGATCTCATCACATATCTTGTCCAGGTCAATCCCGTGTTGCTGTAACAGATCCAGGTCTTCTCTTGCCTTCTCCAGATCTTCTTCGATCGTCAACCTAGGGGTGCCGTGGTCCAAAAACGCCTCAAGTGTACTGTGCGGAAGGGTGTTAACAGTATCCTTGCCTATCAATTCATCCACATATTTTACATCGCTATATGCAGGGTTCTTGGTACTCGTGCTTCCCCAAAGCACCCGCTGTATGCGCGCCCCGCTTGAAGCCAAATCGCCAAAGGCCCCGTCGCAAAACAACTCTTTGAATTTCTGGTAAATCATCTTGGCATTTGCTACAGCGATCCCACCTTTAAGTTGGTCCATCTTAAGGCCCTCAAGTATCTTATCGGTTTTGGTGTCTACCCTGCTGATAAAGACACTTGCAACCGAACAAACATTGCCAACAGAATTATCATCCTCAAGCCTTTCTCTTGTGCCCTCTATATAAGCTATGGCACTCGCTTCATAGTGCTTCAAGGAAAACAGAAGGGTAACGTTAACGTTGACACCCTCTCGTGTAAGGCCCTTTATCGCCTCACAACCCTCCTTGGTACCAGGCACCTTAATCAAGAGGTTCGGTCTAGCCACATCCTTATGGATTTTCTTGGCGTGATAAATGGTCTTCTCTGGATCATAAGCATAATTCGGGTCCACCTCAAGGCTTACATAACCATCCAGCCCCTTGGTGGCTTTATATGTCTCGTACAGGAAATCAGCAGCAGATTGAATGTCGTGTACGGTAACCAGGTTGCAAATCTCATCAGGCGATTTGCCTGCTTCGGCCAGCTCTTGTATTGAAGAATCATATACCGAAGACCCCTTCAGTGCCTTTTCAAAAATACTCGGATTCGAAGTGACCCCTGTAACGCCTAAACGGAACAACTCTTCGATCTTGCCGTTCTCTATTAATCTCCTGTCGATGTTGTCATACCAGGGGCTCTGCCCGATTGCTAACAAGGCCTTTAGATTGTTGTCGGTCGCCATATTACCTCCTCGCTTGTTCAGGCAAAACGCCTTTCCGTTGGTTGGTTGCGAGACGTGTAAAAAAGAAAATCGAAACTGCCAGGAAGCCCAACAAACAGAGCAAATATCCACAACGTCACCTTGCAAAAGTCTTGTTTCTTCTTGCCTGCACCCCGTTCTATGATTTAAAAATGGTATTCAACGCACCACAAAGAGTCAAGCACAGAATAAACGACCACCCGCACAGAGGTGGTTTTGTTTTGCGGAACGTCAGTTTCCATCGATTAAGTTTGCTCCCCGTGCAAGGCACGGGGTTTCATTGCAAACAATAAAGGGTGGTGCGCCGGGTGAGTTTATAACGCTGAAATTGATTTCCTGTTCCGAATTTGGTATCATGTTTTGATACACGGTGAATCTAACCCAGAGATTATCTATCCAACGAGGCAGTATTATGACGCAGCTGGAGTCCGCCCGCGTGGGTGTTGTCACAGAAGCCATGCATCTGGTTGCCCGGACTGAAGGGGTGCCCCCTGAAGCCCTTCGGGCCTCCGTTGCAGAGGGAACCGCAGTCGTCCCGCTAAACATCAAACACAAGAACGTTCACCCCGTTGGCATCGGAAGGGGGCTCACTATTAAGGTGAATGCCAACATCGGCACATCCGAAGACCAGGTCGATATAGATGTAGAACTCGCAAAGCTCCGGGCGGCCATTGATGCTAAAGCTCATACTATTATGGACTTAAGCACCGGCGGAGACATTACGCAAGCACGACGGGCTATAATAAAGAACTGTTCGGTTCCAGTCGGAACCGTTCCAATCTATCAGGCTGTTATAGAAGCTGTTAGGGCCCACGGCGGTATCATACATCTTACGCCGGACCTTATCTTCGGTGCCGTGGAGGCCCATGCTCGTGATGGCGTAGATTTCATGACAATCCATGCTGGGGTTACTTTAAAAGCCCTTGAGTTGCTGCGCGCCCAGGGGCGAATAACAGACATCGTCAGCAGGGGGGGCGCCTTTCTTGCAACCTGGATGCTTCACCACAAGAGAGAAAACCCTTTCTTTGAGGAGTTTGATCGACTTCTCTCTGTCGCTAGAGAGTACGATATAACCTTGAGTCTCGGCGACGGGCTTCGGCCTGGGTCGATAGCAGATGCAACAGACCGCGCTCAAATTCACGAGCTTCTTACCCTAGGAGAACTGACTCAGAAAGCGTGGGACGCTGGCGTTCAAGTTATAATAGAGGGTCCGGGACACATCCCCCTTGATCAAGTCGAAGCCCAAGTGATCCTGGAAAAGAAATTGTGCGGGGGGGCTCCCTTTTATGTGCTCGGACCGCTGGTGACTGATGTCGCAGCTGGCTATGACCACATTGCCGGTGCTATTGGTGGAGCCCTTGCCGGAATGGCTGGCGCAGACTTTCTATGCTATGTGACCCCAGCAGAACACCTGAAATTACCATCGATAGAAGACGTAAAAGAAGGTGTTATTGCAACTAGGATAGCAGCACATGCAGGCGACATTGCAAGAGGACACAAGGGTGCTATAGAGAGGGACCTTGAGATGTCAAAGGCACGAAAAAACTTAGATTGGAACAAACAAATATCTCTTTCTATCGACCCTTCTAAGGCCAGGGCATATAGATCCAGTAGCAAGCCAAGTTCAGAAGATGCCTGCACAATGTGTGGAAAATTCTGCGCTATAAAGATAGTCCGAGACTATTTTCGTTCATAATTTACAACAAAACTTCTTAAAGTAGTCTTCTACAAGCTGTTTCAAAACCTTTTAACGAGTCCATTTTAGCCTTTTTTGCCAAAAGTTTTTAGTGATGTGGTGTGTTAAAATTGTAACTATTTGAGGGGGTTAGCCCGAGTTAGCGCCTGGGTTGCGGCTGACGCCCAGAATAGAGGCACTACGTGCTACGGTTTTAGCGAGGCGAGTTTAGAATTTTCAAAAAAGGCCAACCAGGCGAGGAAAGGGGTTTTAAATAACTTCTAATAAGTTAGGGCAATATTGATTGATCTTTTTGTCTATATTTAAGTTGATATTTTTTTGATAATTCATTACCTTGCTAAAGTGTATATATTGTTTAAGTTATTAATCTGTTTTGTTGTGTGCTTATCAACATAACATTAACAATATTTAGTTGTTATTTCAATAGATTGTTTTCTTTATAAACAAATTCGACATGCCTTATTATTACTATTCTTTTTATTTATATATATATAAAATAGAACAACCAAAGGAGTGAGCCATGGAATTTAAGATAAAGAAAGAAACAATATTGGATGCATTAACCAAAGTACAGGGAATTACAGGAAAAAAGACCAATATTCTTATAACTTCCAATGTGCTTGTTTCTGCAAAAGAATCTTCAATTTCGATAAGGGCTACTGACCTTGAAATGGCATTTAGGGCATCATACGAAGCCGAAGTACTCGGAGAGGGTTCAACAGCCGTCCCTTCAAGAAAGCTATACGAGATAGTAAGAGCATTTCCCAGCGATATAATATCTATAAAGGAAACAGAGAATAAGTGGATGCAAATAGAGGATAAAAAAATAGAATATAAGATTGTGGGTATGGAACCCGACGATTTTCCGAACTTCCCAGATATTTCAGGTGTTGAGTTCTTCGAAATGGATGTGAACATTTTAAAAAACATGATCAACAAGACCATATATAGTGTGCTTGGAGACGAAGGACGTGTTCAACTTTCCGGTATCTGCTTTGAGAGCTTAACTACTGGAAAAAACAAGACGATCCGCATGGTATCAACGGACGGACACAGGCTATCCAAGATAGATTATGTCATAGAGGATGACAAAGGTCTCACCCTAAAAAAGGGTGTTATTATACCTAAGAGCGGGATTGTGGAGGTGTTGAGAATTTTGGAAGGAGCTGGGTCGGTTGATATAGGATTTAAGGACAATAATTTTGTTGTACAGAAAGATGAAGAGGTGCTTATCATAAGATTGGTTGAGGGTGAATTTCCAGACTATGATATGGTTATTCCGAAAATAGGCGGAAAAGAGATGAAAGTGCAAAAAGACGATTTTTTAATGATGCTAAGAAGGATGTCGATACTCTCTTCTGATAAGTACCCGGGGATTCATTTTAAGATAGACAAAGAAGAGCTTGTGGCAACAGTCACAAACCCCGAGGTAGGAGAATCAAAAGAAACCATCTCTGTGTCATACGAAGGGTCACCCCTTGAGCTAGCCTTTAATCCTAGGTATTTTATGGAGGCCCTGTCTAGCATGGATAGCGAGGAAATAGTCGTAAGGCTTAAGGATGAAGTAAACCCGTGCATAATAGAGGGGGTGAGCGATCCGGGTTTCCTGAGCGTAATTATGCCAATGAGGGTGTAATCATGCGAGCTATAGACAAAACATACGATGCGGATAAAATAAAGGTCTTAGAAGGGCTCAGCGCGGTCAGGAAAACACCCTCCATGTACATTGGAAACCTTGATGTGGAGGGCCTGCACCACCTTGTCTATGAGGTGATAGACAATAGCGTGGATGAAGCGTTAGCAGGATACTGCGATGACATTAAGGTTTCGATTCATTCGGACAACAGCATCTCGGTGGACGATAACGGAAGGGGAATACCGGTAGGAATTCACAAGACCGAGAAGATTCCAGCAGTTGAGGTTGTTATGACGAAGCTTCACGCTGGAGGAAAGTTTGATCATGACTCTTATAAGGTATCTGGTGGATTGCACGGAGTGGGTGTGTCTGTTGTAAATGCACTTTCGAGCCTTCTTGAGGTAGAAATTCGTTCAGGAGGAAAGGTTTATTATCAGTCTTATGAGAAAGGAAAACGTGCCTGTCCAGTCGAGGTTATAGGAAAGACCAAGAGGACGGGGACGAGGGTACACTTCAGGCCAGATCCTGATATCTTCAAGACCAACGATTTCAGTTTTGACATCATATCCCAGCGATTGCGGGAACTTGCCTTCTTGAACAAGGGGCTCAAGATCGTGCTTGAAGACGAGCGAACAGACAAGAAGAAAGAATATTATTACAAAGGGGGCATAGTATCGTTTGTAGAGTATCTGAACAAAGGAAGGACACCGCTCAACAAGAAGCCTATCTACATGGAAGCTGAAAGAGAGCATGTTTCTATGGAGGTGGCAATTCAGTACAACGATACGTATGCCGAACGGATCTTTTCCTTTGCCAACAATATAAAGACCCAGGAAGGTGGATCTCATGTGGTTGGGTTTAAGTCAGCCCTGACCCGCACCATTAATCACTATGCATCTACTAATAATCTGCCCAAAACCCTTCAGGAGAAATTAAGCGGCGAGGACGTCAGAGAAGGGCTCACGGCTTTGATTAGCATTAAGCTGCGGGCTCCGCAATTTGAGGGTCAGACCAAGACAAAGCTTGGTAACAGCGAGGTCAAGGGGCTGGTGGAAGCCCTGGTAAACGAGAAGCTCGGTAGCTTTCTGGAGGAAAACCCGAGAGTAGCAAGAAAGATCATAGCAAAGGTTGTTGAGGCAGCAAGGGCCAGGGAGGCGGCTAGGCGAGCAAGAGACATAGCCAGAAAAAGGGGTACTTTGGCAGACGGGTCGCTTCCTGGAAAGCTGGCAGATTGCCAGGAGGCCGACCCTGCGGGAAGGGAGCTTTTTATCGTGGAGGGGGACTCGGCTGGTGGTAGTGCCAAACAGGGGAGAGATCGAAAGTTTCAAGCGGTGCTGCCCCTTAAGGGGAAGATAATTAACGTCGAAAAGGCGCGGTTTGATAAGATGTTAAAAAGCGAGGAAATCAAGACGCTGATCACGGCGCTTGGGACAGGTATCGGCCGCGAGGAATATAATATAGAAAGATTGCGGTACCACAAGATCATCATTATGACGGATGCGGATGTCGACGGATCCCATATCCGAACCCTTCTTCTGACATTCTTTTATCGCATGATGCCCGACTTGATTGACAGGGGCTATCTCTACATTGCGCAGCCGCCGCTGTTTAGGGTTGGAAAGGGGAAGGGAGCTGTTTATATTAAGGACGAGGGCGACCTTGATGAGTTTTTGATGAAGAGAGTTTGCCACGATAAGAAGGTTGTAGGGGACGAGGGGCATGTCTTGTTGGAGAGGGAAGGCCTCTATACGTTTCTTGGTAGACTTATAGACTATGGCAAGTCCATCAACAGGCTTGGGCGGCGCGGTTTTGACAGGGGCTTAATAGAGCTTTTGATCGAAAACAATGTAAAGAGTAGAGATTTTCTACAAGATAAAAAGAGAATGACAGCCCTGGTAAAGCGCATAGACTCACGTGGGTACCAGGTGGGAGAGCTACTCAGAGACGAGGAGCACAATGTATATGAGTTGATGGTTGGCGCGGGTGGAAACGAGGCGATGCGGGTAAAGGTTGGTTGGGAGCTTATCTCTTCTGCGGACTTTCAGAAGGCAATTCTATTGTGGAAAGACATCTCTTCCTTGGATAGGCCCCCTTTTGAGGTTCATCATGACGGCAAAGAGGCTGTTTCGATAGACGGCAAAGACAGGCTCCTTGAGTATCTTTTGGGAGAGGCCAAGAAAGGGCTTTCAATCCAGCGCTATAAAGGGTTGGGGGAAATGAATCCCGATCAGCTCTGGGAGACAACCATGGATCCGCAAGGGCGGACCCTCCTGAAAGTTAAGGTAGAGGACATGTTTGAGGCACACGAGATCTTCACGGTGTTAATGGGTAACGAGGTGGATCCCAGGCGACAATTCATAGAGAAGAATGCCTTGGAGGTCAGAAGGTTAGACACATAACTAGGTGTGCAGCAAGCCGGGCCGCCCTCTGCCGCGTGATGTGCGGGTACAAGACACGATCATCGTTCTGTGGGCGGAGGCTCGCACCCGGATAGAACACGGTTATGCGGTTGGTTTCAATAGAGGCTAGGGATTTGCCGGATGCTTGGTTTCAGTGCGTCTATGAGATCATGGACAAGGGCCATGAATATGTAATTGATCATGGCAGCTATGCCGGACAGAAGCGTCTTGAGTTTGACTATGTTACGGCTCATATCAGATATCCTGGTGTGCGGCCCCTAATACCTGATATTCCTCCATCTCTGGGTATACCTAATCCGGTTGCTAATGGGTATATTGAAGAGTACCTTCCTTATTTGATGACCCCGAAAAAGGAGCCGAATGAGGACTATACGTATGGAGAGCGCCTTGCGGGCTGGTCGTATCTTGCACTAGCGGACGGAGGGAGCCCAGGGGGTGGCCCCTTAGACGGAAAGGTCGAAAGGCGCGTGGTAAACCAGATCGAGGAGGTCGTCAGGATGTACAGAACCAAGGGGTATGGTACAAATCAGGCGGCCATGACCGTTTCGGTTCCATCCGATATTGTCCTTGGTGACCCGCCCTGCCTACGCCACATCGATACACGCATCCAGGAGGGGAAGCTTCATTTCATGGTCTATTTCAGATCTTGGGATTTGTGGAATGGATTTCCAGCCAACCTAGGCGGAATTCAGCTCCTGAAGGAATACATGGCAGCAGAGATTGGTGTGGAAGACGGCGAGATAATTGCAGCCAGCAAAGGGCTTCACCTGTATGACTATGTCTGGGAGCTGGCCCGCCTTCGCACGATGCGTACCTGAGGACCCCTCAAATCCGTGATCTTGAGATATCAGGGACCTGTTATCAGATTATCACGCGGACCTGCTCGGCTCCCCGGACCACCTTGGTTCCTACGGTCGTTGCGCAGAGAGTGCATAGATACTCGTACTTATCCCCCTCAGGAAGGACCAAAAGCAAGCGCTTGCGCACAGGAACAGCGCGACTGCATTTGGGACAAAAAAGCTCAGTTGCGTCAAATTCCCTGAACGTTTCGCGGTTTGCAGGCCCTGTTGAAGCTGGTTGGCGTTGATTTACAAAAAAGCTGTGTTGCATGTTTGTGGACTCCAGGGATTCGACCACTTTTTTGAAAATATAGTTGTTTGGTCGAATATTGTCAACCAGCGACCAGTTGCTGAGCCTTCTGGACCTTTGACTTGAGCAGCTGAGCTGTGTTGACCGGCCTGCTCCCCGCAAGCCCCGCCTGGAAGGGCGGGGAGCTTCACTATTTTTTTCAAAGATGGGGGGTTGATGGCTCTAAAGAAGACGGTGTAAAAGGCTTGACATGATGAGCACATTATGTGTAAAAAACAAAGCTTTAGTCGATTTGACCATGGTCGCTGTCGCACGCCAGGGAAAGGAAAAAGTGTCAATCAGGCCGGCACAAAGGTAACAGGCAATGAAACGAACCTATCAGCCGAGCAGAATTAAGCGTCGCAGAGACCACGGATTCCTGTCGAGGATGTCCACCAAGCAGGGAAGAAAAATCATAAGACGCCGTCGCGCGAAAGGGAGAAAACGCTTGACTGTATGAGGGGTTAGAGACGCTGTGAAGGCTTTTTCCTTAAGAAAGTCAGAGCGACTTTTGAGACCTGCTGATTTTGGGAAGCTCTTCAAACACGGCAGCAGGATTGACAGCGACTATTTTACTGTAGTTTACGCCCCGAATGGTCTTGGGAAATTGCGCTTGGGGGTTACGGTAGGCAGGAGAGTTGGGGGTGCCGTGATACGGAATCGTGTCAAGCGGCTGGTGCGAGAGCATTTTCGTCTCCACAAGGCATTGTTTGGTGACAGCTATGATGTGAATGTCATAGCAAAAGGTGGCTCTTCTGGTCTGTCATCTCAGCAGATTAGGGGGGCGCTGGAAGCTATAGTTCGGGATATATTAAGGGATTGCAAGGATGAGGCCGTTTCTGCTTGCACTCATTAGAGTCTATCAATACATCCTATCACCACTCTTCACACCGGCATGTCGCTTTTACCCAACCTGCTCGGAGTATGCATTCCAGGCTGTAAGACGATATGGTACATTGAGAGGGTCCTGGATGACTCTGAGGAGGGTCTTGCGGTGCCACCCCTTTCACACAGGCGGGGTTGATCCTGTTCCATAGAAAAGAGCGGGTTCAGCCGTATTGCCCAAGCTGTTCTTGAGGACCCCATTTCGTTCAAGGAGAAGCGATCCATGTCAATGGAATTGAGGATGTTGTTGGCAATAGTTATGTCATTTATTGTATTCTTCTTGTACCAGGCGCTCTTTGTAAAAGAGGCCCCGTTGGAAAAGAAGAAGATAGCCGAAAGAGCACAAGATGCAGAAACCCAGCCCCCTGTATGGGACAAAGACACGAGGGCTATTGATAAAAAGCCCTTGGAAGTAGAAGTGGCGATCCCGAAGCCGGTGCGACAAGCGAGAATCGTAACAGTTTCAACCCCCCTTTATGTGGCAGAATTTACGGAAAATAATGGAACCCTAAAAGGGTTTAAGTTAAGAAACTATAAGGAATCTTTCGCACCCGGAGCCCCCATGAAGGAACTCATCCAATTGCCGGATGAGCACGGACCAAGCCTGGGAGTCTCTTTCATGGGAGAACCCGTAAAGGGGTTGAATGAAGCGGTTTTTGATGCAGGCACCGAAGCCAGTGTTATTAATGTCACCGAAAGGCCCAAACAGCTGACCTTTCAGTGGAGATCGGCAGATGGGGTTACTATTTTCAAAACCTATACCTTTTTACCAGAGACTTATGAAATCGGATTGGAGATTAAGGTTAGAAACCTTTCACCTCGGGCTATAGATGAGAATTTGACTATTTCGCTAAGGAATAGCCTCAAAGAGGCTGACAAATCGAGATATGTCTTCTCCGGTCCTGCGGCTTTGATCGACGGAGAGCTTAAGGAGATCAAGATTAAGAAAATTGCCGATCAAGACAAATATACGGGCCGCATAACGTGGGTGGCTTATGAGGGCCAGTATTTTGTGTCAGCTATTATTCCCAAAGAGGATCGGGAAGCGGCAATGAGGCTTGCAACACCGGCGGAGGTCCTCGAGACCACATATATAGATCCATCAGGACCTGTACTGCCCCAAACAGAGCGGACTTACCAGTACGGTGTCTATTTTGGACCCAAGAGCCTTGAAGCGCTCGGTGCGGTGGACACGGACTTTGCAAAAATTGTAGATTTTGGATTCTTTGACATCATCGCAAAGCCGTTGATGCATGCCATGAACTTCCTGTATCGGTTCGTTCCCAACTATGGCCTTGTCATCATGATTATCACGATAGTTGTAAAGGGGCTCTTCTGGCCGCTGAGCAACAAAAGCTATCAGTCCATGAGCCAGATGAAAAAGTTGCAGCCAAAGATGGCAGAGATTCGGGCCAAGTACAAGGACGACAAGAAGAAGATGAACCAGGAAATAATGAACCTTTACAAGCTGTATAAGATTAACCCCTTGGGTGGCTGTCTCCCGATGGTTTTGCAGATACCTGTATTTTTTGCGTTTTACAAGATGTTGTACCAGGCCATTGAACTGAGACATGCGCCGTTCTTTTTATGGATCAATGATCTGTCTGCCCCTGACCGGTTGTTTAGCTTTAACTTCAAAATACCGTTGATGGCACCACCCTACGGGATCCCCGTGTTAACCGTTATTATGGGTGCATCGATGTTTTTGCAACAGAAGATGTCTCCGCCACCAGGGGATCCCACACAGGCAAAGATGATGATGTTGATGCCGATTTTTTTCACGGTAATATTTGTAAACTTCCCGTCAGGGCTTGTCTTGTACTGGCTGGTAAACAACCTTCTTTCTATGGTTCAGCAGCGCTATGTTACCAAGAGAACAGGTTAATGACGGAGGTGTTAATCGAATGTCGGCTAGCTATGAATTTGAGGGAAAAACAAAAGAAGGGGCAGTGAGGAAGGCATGCGAGGAGTTGGGCGTTTCTGAGGAGCAACTTGAAATTGAGATGCTTTCGTATGGCTCCACAGGAATATTCGGACTAGTAGGTGCTAAGAAGGCAAAAATAAGGGTGACCCTGCGGGAAACTCCGGAAGTCAAGATTGATGAAGAGAAAGCCGACACAAGGGATGAGACAGAAGAGGTGGCAGAGATAGCTCAAAGAACCTTGGAAGAGATAATCTCTTTTATAGTAGATGATGCTAGCGTTACCGTTGCTAAACACTCTGATAGTATTAGGCTTAGAATGGTGGCGAGCAACGCCGCTATCCTGATCGGTAGACATGGCAGGACGCTGGATGCCCTTCAGTATGTAGTTCGTAAGATTGTAAGGAAAAAGAAGGAAACACAAGTCAGGATCTCCTTTGATGTGGAAGGATATCGGGACAGACGAAAGGCGTCACTCACGCAGTTGGCCCTGCGCCTGGGAGAAAAGGTCAAGCGTTCCGGCAGGCCTGCCACCATTAGTCCTATGAATGCCTATGACCGAAGGATTGTACATATTGCATTGAAAGATGATGACTCGGTGAGAACCCAGAGCAGGGGTACTGGATTGTTCAGAAAGCTGGTTATATTTCCGCAGAAAAAGCGAGGAGAATCCGCAGCCCAGGTTACGAAGGGGAGCATATAACAGTTTACATTGAAACAGTCTGTTACCAAAACAGTCTGGCATCTAATAGCCCCCAAGGGGGATCTCTTTTTGAGGTCAGCTCACTGAATATTGCCTGACAAGTCCCTCAACGGCACCATATTCGGCATAAGGTCTTGACCCATTTACAAATGGCTACTGAGCTTGTATCCCACATTGACGTGTGCCTGGT
>JAUWXJ010000180.1 GCA_030616425.1 Desulfobacterales bacterium
CTCAGTTTATGATAGGAGGGGCCTATACCCTTCTTCACAAGGGCCACATAAGAATAGACATTGTTTACAACATCCTGTCGCCACGAGGGAAGTTAATCTTTGATACTGTTTTGTACGCCGTCGTTGTTCTGTTCGTGATGGTTGTGTTCACCTGGGCCGGCGTCAAATTTGCCGCCTACGCCTGGAGCGCTGGAGAAAAGCTTTCTACGACTAATTGGTTTTTCCCTTCTGGCCCCAGTAAGACAATCATACCGGTGGCATTTTTCCTGCTTGGTCTCCAAAGTCTGGCTGAATTTGTGCGCAATATATCGATTCTTATGAAAGAGAAAGAGTGATGAGTCCGGAACAGCTCGCCGCGGTTATAATGCTTGCCATCCTCCTGATAATGGTTATCGGCGGGGTTCATCTTGCCTTTGCCTTAATGTTTCTGGCCGTCATATTTGGTTTGATATACGTGGGCCCGCCGATTTTTCCTATGGCCATGTTGAAGATCTTTGGTGTCATGCAAAGTGAAATCCTCATTGCTGTCCCTTTATTCGTCTTTATGGGAACCATACTGGAAAAAAGCGGTGTGGCAGAGGGGGTGTATCAAAGCTTATATGAATTATTCGGTCCGATTAGGGGCGGGCTCGCATTCGCCACTGTGGCCACCTGCACGATTTTTGCCTCGTGCACGGGTGTCATTGCTGCAACAGTGACCACCATGACTTTGCTCGCTGTTCCTGCCATGCTCAAGCGAAAATACGATAAGGGATTGGCCACTGGCGTTGTCTGCGCCGGGGGGAGTTTAGGGATTCTTATTCCTCCAAGCGTCATGCTGGTCATGTACGGACCTATGGCGAATTTATCTGTGGCGAAGCTTTTCGCAGCAGCCCTTTTCCCGGGCTTTGTTCTCTCATTTCTATTCCTAGCTTATATTGCTGTAAGGGCCTGGCTTCAGCCAAAGTCAGCACCAGCAATATCTGCTGAGGAGAGAACCGCTGTTGGAGGCAAGCTGCTGAAGCGCACTGTACTGCATATGCTGCCACCCCTTTTCCTTATTATTGCCGTGCTGGGCTCTATCATCGGTGGTGTTGCCTCTCCCACCGAGGCTTCGGGTGTGGGTGCATTTTGCGCCATGCTGATAGCCGCAGCGTATCGCAGGTTAAACTTACAAAACGTGAAAGAGGCTGCCCATACAACCCTGATCGTCACTACTATGGTCTTTTTTATCATAATAGGGGCTCAAATATTTAACGCTGTGTTTCTCTATTTGGGCGGCGGCGTTTTGATTAGAAACATGTTAATTGCTATACCATTGGGCAAGTGGTTTATACTCGCAGTGATGATGTTTATCCTCTTCATCATGGGATTTTTCATATCCTGGCAAGGGCTGCTGTATGTCATCGTGCCCATTTTTCTGCCTGTAGCTATCGCTTTGGGGTTTGATCCCTTGTGGTTTGCACTGCTAGTATGCCTCAACCTACAAATGTCTTTTCTGACGCCCCCTTTTGCCTATGCCATCTTCTTTGTGAAGGGAGCTTCCCCTCCCGAAATAACTACATGGGATATATACCGCGGTGTTGTCCCCTTCGTAGCCCTTCAGGCGTTTGGGATGTTCATATGCATCGTATTCCCAGAGATAATCTTGTGGCTTCCCCGCGTGACTCTGGGTGGGGCATAGAAAAACATTCCGTGAAAATACTCATTGAATTCACGAATGCCAACTTGATCCTGGGTGATTTGGACTTTATAACCAAACAGGCGATCTCTTTTGTGATCATGGAATGAATATGGCTTTCATTAAATGGGGGTTATGATATGGCAAGAATATTTTATGACAAAGATGTAGACCTTGAAATTCTAAAGGAAAAAAGATCGCGATCGTAGGATTTGGTAGTCAGGGACGTGCGCAGGCTTTGAATCTAAGAGACAGCGGTATGGATATGATAGTTGGAGAGTTAGAAGGGGGTGATGCCTGGAAGAGGGCTGACAAAAGATATTGATGTGGTTATGACAGCACCAAAGGCACCTGGATTTCGGGTCAGGTCATTGTATCAGGAGGGGAAAGGAACATCTGCACTTGCTTGTGTAGAGCAGGATTACAGCGTGAAAGCACTGGAGTTCGCTCTTGCATATTCAAAGGCAGTTGGATATACTCGAGCCGGCGTAATACAATCAACCTTCAAAGAAGAAACAGAGAAAGATCTCTTTGGTGAACAGGCAATAGTGTACAGAATGGCTTCTTGAGAATCAAGCTGGCGCCCCCAGGTTCAAAACGATCAGAAAACAAAATGATGATCACCCAATAGAGGAAGTGGGCAAACGAATAAGGGCAATGATGCCATGGTTAAATGCCCAGAAGTAGACGTTTCGAAGTCCCAATAAACTGGCCGGGATTGGGTTAGGCCCACCGGCACAGGAGAGGAGGATATTATGCCAGATGATGCCAAGACATACCTAGATATTTATCAGACCATGGTCACCATCCGCCAGTTCGAGACAATGGCCGGAGAGATGTTTGCCGGGGGCAAGATCCCGGGCTTCATTCACCTGTCCATCGGCCAGGAAGGCTCGTCGGTGGGTGTGTGTTCCGTCCTGAGGCCGGACGACTACCTGACCACCACCCATCGAGGGCACGGTCACATGATCGCCAAAGGGGCTGATCTCAACAGGATGGCCGCAGAGTTGTTCGGCAAGAAGACAGGCTACTGCAAGGGCAAGGGCGGCTCAATGCACATCGCCGATTTCTCCATCGGTTTCCTTGGGGCCAACGGAGTGGTCGCCGGCGGATTGCCCATCATCACCGGGGCCGGCCTGTCGATCAAGATGCGCGAGACCGACCAGGTGGCTGTCTGCTTCTTCGGTGACGGCGCGGCTAACCGCGGTCCTGTCCATGAGGCCATGAATATGGCCTCCATCTGGACGCTGCCTATCGTCTTCTGCGTGGAGAACAACCAGTTCGCCTCGACCACGCGGACCAGCTACGCCTGCTCGGTGGCAGATATCAGCACCCGGGCGGCCGGCTACAACATGCCAGGCATCTCTGTGGACGCCAATGATGTCCTGGCCGTGCGCGAGGCAGCGGCTGAGGCGGTGGCCCGGGCCCGGAGTGGAAAAGGACCGACCCTGCTGGAAAACAAGACCTACCGCATCAAGGGCCACTTTGAGGGCGATCCACAGAAGTACCGCACCGAGGACGAGATCGCCTCCTGGAAAGACAAGATGGACCCGATCAACCGTTTTGCCACGGTCCTTACCAAGAAAAAGATCCTAAACAAGAAAAAGATCCAGCAGATCTGGGACGAGGCTGCGGCCAAGGTCAAGGCCGCCGTGGAATTTGCCGAGAAGAGCCCCTATCCCGAGCCGGAAGAGGCCCTCGAGGATCTGCTTGTCAATCCGTGAGTCAAGGAGGAGAGTGTCATGCACGAGAGAATACTGAGTAATGCCGAGGCCCTTGCCGAGGCCCTGCACGAAGAGATGAGCCGAGACGAGAGGGTTTTCATCATAGGCGAGGACCTGATCTCCCACGCCGGCATCTTCGGTCAGTTCAAAGGTATCCCGGAGAACTTCCCGGGCCGCATCATCGACACACCCATCAGCGAGACATGCATTGTTGGATCCGGTTTGGGCGCGGCCATGACTGGCATGCGCCCCATCGTGGACCTTCACTTTTCCGACTTCGTCACCTGTGCCATGGATGAGTTGGCCAACCAGGCGGCCAAGATCCGATACATGTTCGGTGGCCAGGTCAGCCTGCCTATGGTCATCTGGTGTCCGGACGGCGCCGGAATTCGCGCCGCTGCCCAGCACTCCCAGTCGCTGGAGGCCTGGTTCGTCCACATACCGGGCCTCAAGGTAGTCGTGCCCAGCGAGCCGGCCGATGTAAAGGGTCTGATCAAGGCGGCCATCCGCGATGACGATCCAGTCATGTTTTTCCAGCACAAGATGCTCTTCCGCAAGGAAGGCCATGTGCCCGAGGAAGACTACGTTATTCCAATAGGACAGGCGGAGGTCAAGCGCGAGGGCAAGGACGTGACCCTGTTGACCTACGGCTCGGGCTACTATCTTAGCGCCGATGCGGCGGATGAGCTGGCCAAGCTGGATATCGAGGCAGAGGTGCTCGATCTTCGCACCATTAAGCCGGTGGACATGGAAACCGTGGGGGCTTCGATCAAGAAGACCCACCGGGGTGTTATTGTTCACGAGGCCTGCCTGACCGGCGGATTCGGGGCTGAATTGACCGCCCGGATCCAGTTCGAACTCTTCGATTACCTGGATGCGCCTGTGGCCCGGGTGGCGGCCAAGGACGTGCCTATCCCTTTCTCACCGCCCCTGGAGGACTTTGTCCTGCCCAGTGTCTCCGATGTGGTCGAGGCAGCTCGGGCCGTGGTCTATCGATAAGCGGGAGTGGATCTGGTCTGTTGTCACGGCATATCTTTTGCCTCACTAAATCACGTCACTTGATGCTATTCTCAGGGAATCACAAAGTTTCCTGTCCTGGAAAGGAGGATCATAAACGTGGCTATTAACGTTA
>JAUWXJ010000171.1 GCA_030616425.1 Desulfobacterales bacterium
CCTGCTCTTTGAGATCCTTTGTACCATCTGGACGAAGTCCTCACCCTTTCTTAGATCAGCAAGGGTTGCGCTGGCCTCCTTTTCTGAAGAGACCATTATCTGCGACAACTGCAGAATCGGTTCATGAGGAAGGATTTCCCGAAGGATCACACGCCCCACCGTGGTCTCCACCCGCTGGCCGTCCATGCGAACTACGATTCTGGCATGAAGATCCACCTCTTTGGCATCATAAGCAGAGCGTACTTCTTCCGGGTTGGCAAAAATTTTACCTTCTCCCCTTAAGCCGGAAACCGCTCGGGTCATGTAATAAATGCCTAATACGATATCCTGAGTAGGTACAATGATAGGCTCACCGTGGGCCGGGGAAAGGATGTTGTTGGAGGACAGCATAAGTACCCGCGACTCGATTTGAGATTCTATAGAAAGTGGGACATGAACCGCCATTTGGTCCCCATCAAAATCAGCGTTAAAAGCGGTGCAGACCAGTGGGTGAAGTTGGATCGCCTTGCCTTCAATCAGGATCGGTTCAAAGGCCTGCATCCCCAGCCGGTGCAATGTTGGAGCTCGGTTCAGGATTACCGGATATTCTTTTACCACCTCGTCCAAGGTATCCCATACTTCGGGGGTTTCCCGTTCGACCAGCTTCTTGGCACTCTTGACTGTGGTGACCAACCCCTTTTCTTCGAGCCTGTAAAACACAAAAGGTTTGAAGAGTTCCAGAGCCATCTTCTTGGGGAGACCGCATTGGTGGAGGCGCAGTTCCGGCCCTACGACAATGACGGTTCGCCCTGAATAGTCAACCCTCTTGCCCAGCAGGTTTTGGCGAAAACGGCCCTGTTTCCCCCTCAACGCATCACTCAAAGACTTGAGCGGACGACGGTTTGGCCCTGTAACAACCCTGCCATATCGGCCATTATCAAATAGTACATCTACCGCTTCTTGCAGCATCCTCTTTTCGTTCCGTATGATGATGTCAGGAGCCCGCAAGTCCGAAAGTCGCTTCAAGCGGTTGTTGCGATTAATCACCCTCCGATACAGGTCATTTAGATCAGAGGTGGCAAATCGCCCCCCTTCCAACGGGACCAGTGGTCGAACGTCGGGGGGCAATACAGGAATCAGGTCCATAATCATCCACTCGGGCCGATTCCCGGAGTTTCGAAACGCCTCAACGATCTTGAGCTGCTTAGAGAGTTTTTTCCGTTTTGTCTCTGAACGCGTTTCCAGGATCTCAGTGCGTAGCCTCTTGTATTCCTCATCCAAATCGAGCTTCTTGAGAAGGGCCTTGATGGCTTCAGCCCCAATGCCAGCCTCAAACGAATGGCCGTGTTTTTCCAATGCCTCCCGGTATCTATCCTCAGAAAGAAGCTGGTGTGGAGCAAGACCGGTCTCATTAGGGTCTATAACAATGTAAGAATCAAAGTAGAGGACCTTTTCAAGTTCCTTCAGGCTGAGATCCAGTAAGTTCCCAATCTTGCTCGGCAGGCTTCTCAAAAACCATATATGGGCTACTGGCGTGGCTAATTGAATATGGCCCATCCGTTCTCGGCGAACCTTCGACTGAATGACCTCGACCCCGCACTTTTCACAAACTACACCCCTGTGTTTCATCCGTTTATATTTGCCGCAGTTGCATTCATAATCCTTGGTAGGGCCGAAGATTTTCGCACAAAAAAGCCCGTCCCGTTCCGGCTTAAAGGTTCGGTAGTTTATCGTTTCAGGCTTTTTGATCTCCCCATAAGACCACTCTCTGATCTTCTCAGGTGATGCAAGCGAGATTCGAACCGCCGTGTAGTCCAGCGGATCCTTCGGTCTAGCAAAAAAACTGTATAAGTCTTCCAAGGCGTTCTCCTTTTCCTATGATTCTTTTTCCTCTTTTCTTTCCAGAAGTTTAATATCTAGGCCCAAACCCTGTAATTCCTTAACCAGCACATTGAACGATTCGGGAAGGCCAGCCTCTAGTACATTTTCCCCCTTGACGATTTTTTCGTACATGCGAGTCCTGCCAGCCATGTCATCTGACTTGACTGTCAAAAACTCCTGAAGGGCATGAGCTGCACCATAGGCCTCCATGGCCCAGACCTCCATCTCGCCAAGTCGTTGTCCCCCAAACTGGGCCTTTCCTCCCAGGGGCTGTTGAGTTACTAGGGAATAGGGCCCTATGGACCGGGCGTGGATCTTATCGTCTACCAGATGGTGAAGTTTCATCATGTACATGATACCAACCGTAACTTTGGTGGCAAATGGGTGTCCGGTACACCCGTCGTAAAGGGTGGCCTGGCCCTTTACAGGATAGTCAGCCTCAGATAGTAAATCCTTGATCTCGGTCTCCTTGGCTCCGTCAAAGACCGGGGTAACCATATAGGCCCCCTCCCGGTAACGCTTGGCAAAATCAGTCAGCTCCTGATCATTCAAATCTTTGATTTGTGCCCTCTGCTTGGTAGCAGGAAAAACCGACCTTAGTTTCTTCCTTAAGGCCTTGTGATTCTCCGAACGAATCAGTTCATTGATTTGATCTCCCAGTCCTTTTGCTGCCCAACCCAAATGGGTTTCCAGAATTTGTCCAACATTCATACGGGATGGCACGCCGAGAGGATTTAGTACAATATCTACCGGAGTACCATCCTCAAAATAGGGCATATCCTCCTGAGACAAGATGCATGAAACCACACCTTTGTTTCCATGGCGGCCAGCCATCTTGTCACCCACCGAAAGCCTTCGTTTCATGGCC
Source organism: Desulfobacterales bacterium (assembly GCA_030616425.1). Lineage (GTDB taxonomy): Bacteria > Desulfobacterota > Desulfobacteria > Desulfobacterales. The sequence continues at coordinate 2,729 of JAUWXJ010000171.1, forward strand.
ACATAGACCTTAACCATCTTAATGATCCCGGGCGGGAGATCATCGCCCCTTTCGTATCGACTCACTTGATCCTCAAAACGTTTGAGAACTTGATCACGCTGCTCCCGATATCGTTCTAGTATTTCGTTCATCCGGGCAGCCACCGCAGCAGCCTTTAGCTCCAGGCGAACCATTTGAGACATGGGAATCTTTGAGAGGGCGTCAGCGGAAATACGGCCACCCTTCTTGATAAGTTGAACCTTTCCTTTCTTGAAAGGGGCCGCGCAAGTCTTGCCCACCAAAAGCTCGGCGAGGCTCTCTCTGGTAATTTCCTCAATTATAGCAAGCTCATCATCTCGATTCCTCTTCAACAACTCAATCTCATATTTTTCGATACTCAGGGCACGTTCATCCTTTTCCACACCTTTCCTAGAAAAAACCTTAGCATCAACCACGACACCATTTACACCAGGCGGTACTCTAAAAGAAGTATCCTTTATTTCGCCTGCTTTTTCTCCAAAAATGGCTCTCAGCAACTTTTCCTCTGGGGACAGCTGAGTCTCACCTTTAGGGGTAATTTTCCCCACAAGGATGTCTCCCGGCACGACTTCAGCTCCAAGCCGAATGATGCCGCTTTCATCCAGGTTCTTTAACGCCTCCTCCCCCACATTCGGTATGTCACGGGTTATCTCCTCTTTACCCAGTTTGGTATCACGTGCCACCGTGTCGAATTGCTCAACATGAATCGAGGTGAAAACCCCGTTTCGTACCAGACGCTCACTCACCAGAATAGAATCCTCAAAATTATAACCGCCCCAAGGCATAAAAGCGACCATCACATTCTTGCCCAACGCAAGCTCCCCCATCTTTGTAGCTGGCCCGTCTGCAATTACATCCCCTGCCTTGACACAGTCGCCTTTTTTGACAACAGGCCGATGGTTAAAACAGGTATTCTGGTTGGAGCGAGAGAACTTTGTCAGACTATAGATAGTTACCTGCCTGCCAGAGCCATCACCATTTCCTGTATGCTTGACAACAATGCGCTTCGCATCCACGTCCACCACTTCACCATCACACTCAGCCACAACGGTAACCCCTGAATCTCTAGCCACCACGTCTTCCACGCCTGTAGCAACCAGCGGAGCACTGCTCACAAGGAGGGGTACGGCCTGGCGCTGCATGTTGGAGCCCATGAGAGCCCTGTTGGCGTCGTCGTTTTCCAGAAACGGGATCAGTGATGCCGCGACACTCACTAACTGATGCGGAGAGATGTCCATGAACTCAATTTCTTCGCGCTTGACCATCAGGAATTCACCAGTAACCCGTGCCGAAACCAAGGGATTCACAAATCGACCTTTTCTGTCCAGGGGAGCATTGGCTTGAGCAATCGGATGATTCTCTTCGTCTAAGGCACCAAGAAACTTGACCTTATCTGTGACCTTGTCGTTCTCAACCACTCGATAAGGCGACTCAATAAAGCCAAACTCGTTCACACGAGCGTAAGTGCTCAGCGAGACAATTAGGCCAATGTTAGGCCCCTCAGGGGTCTCAATGGGGCAGATACGTCCGTAGTGCGTAGGATGAACGTCCCGGACCTCAAAGCCTGCGCGTTCCCGCGTGAGTCCGCCAGGGCCCAAGGCACTTAAACGCCGTTTATGGGTAATTTCGGAAAGCGGGTTTGTTTGATCCATAAACTGGGAAAGCTGGCTGGTACCGAAGAACTCTTTGATGACTGCAGAAACCGGCTTAGAATTGATCAGGTCGTGGGGCATCAATGCCTCAATCTCCTGAAGGCTCATACGTTCCCTGATGGCACGCTCCATCCTCACCAGCCCTATACGGTATTGGTTCTCCAAGAGTTCCCCAACGGCCCTCACCCGCCGGTTACCCAGATTATCGATATCATCGACCTGGCCTTGGCTGTCTTTTAGATCGACCAGGATCTTGGTAGTAAGCAGAATATCGTCTTTCCGGACCGTGCGCACATCTAGGGACACGTCGTCCTGGCTCAACCCCAACCGAATATTCGTTTTTAGACGCCCTACTGGCGAAAGGTCATAATGAGATGAACTAAAAAAGAGCTGACGACAAAGTTCTTGGGCTACCTCCACGGTGGGTGGGTTGCTTGGTCGGAGCCTTCGATAGATCTCCAGCAGCGCATCCTCCTGGGTTTCCACCTTGTCAAGTTGTAGGGTCTT
>JAUWXJ010000158.1 GCA_030616425.1 Desulfobacterales bacterium
CCCCATGAGCCGTTTGATGGCCATGGAGGTCTTTCCCTTGGTTTTGGCCTCCAGCAGACGCCCCAGAAGGATCAAGGTTACGATCATGGCTGCACCATCGAAGTAGACATGCGGAGCGATGCCGGCAACTGCAAAAAGCTGCGGCAGAAAGGTTGCCACGGCAGAATAAAGATAGGCTGAAAGTGCCCCCACTGCCACCAAGGTGTTCATGTCCGTAGTTTTTTGTCTGGCAGCTTTGATGGCCCCGGAGAAAAAGCGGCTTCCAACCCAGAAGACGACAGGGGTTGTGAGCACCAAAAGGCACAAGAGCATGAACTGTCTTGGAATGGACCTAAGGAACGGGAACCAGTTTTGCATGGAACCAATAAAAACTACCACACTCAAGACCACACCAACAATGAACCTGATCTTTAGATCTCTTATCTCTCTTTCCCGTGCTGCTTCTGCTGGGTCTTCAAGTGAGGTCCCTGCAATGCCCAGAAACTCATATCCTGCCGCAGAAATGAGTTTCTCCACCTCTGCCACGCCAACCCAACCCGGCTCGTGAATGATTGTGGCCCTTCCTGTGGCAAGGTTAACTGCGGCATCGCTGACCCCGTCGAGCGAATTTAAAGCTGATTCCACACGCCGAACACAAGCCGCACACGTCATTCCGTGAATGTTCAGTGTAACCTTATTAGACAACTTCGTAGCTTACCTTCTTGATCTGTTCTCTCACAATGTTCATGTCTATGAAAAAATCGTCATCTTTATGATAAACAGATATGGCGAGAGAAGTAAATGGGGCGAATACTGTATTTTTTAAGCGGTTCAAAAAAATGTCAGTGGGGTAAGAAAAATCAATATAATCTGTTGACATATGGGAAATGTTATGATTTAATTCCTTTTCAATTCAAATACACATTGTCTACGTGAGGATCTGTGATGCGTTTGTTACTGCTTGATCTTTTGCTTCTTCTTGGGCTTCTTCAGGGGGAGGTCTGCCTGCGGTAACCAACGCACAATCGAGATAATGACGGGCCGCAGGCAGCAAAACCTGCGGCCTTTTTTTTGCGGAGGGACCAATGAAAAAAATCTTTATTTTTGACACCACCTTGAGGGATGGCGAACAGGTACCAGGGGCATGCCTCAACGCCAGAGAAAAACAGGAGATCGCCTTGCAGCTTGCGCGCTTGAAGGTAGATGCTATTGAGGCTGGATTCCCGATCTCATCCCCGGGCGATTTTAAAGCTGTGGAAGCGATTGCTGAAAAGGTTAAAGGCCCTGCAATTGTGGCACTTGCACGTGCGGTTCGCAAAGATATTGAAACGGCCTGGAACGCCATAAAAAAAGCGGAGAAGCCACGCATTCACGTATTTCTGGGGACCTCGGATATTCACATCCAGAAAAAATTTGGGCTTGATCGAGAAAAGGCACTAGAGAAGGGGCTTGAGGCCTTGAAGTTCGCCAAATCCCTTTGCCCTGATGTGGAGTATTCCACCGAGGACGCCTCACGCTCTGACCCAGATTATCTCGTGCAGGTGTTGGAGCAGGTCATTGCTGCCGGTGCTACAGTCGTCAATATCCCGGACACGGTTGGCTATGCGGTTCCCCAGCAGTTTGGCCAGCTCATCGCATACCTACGAACAAATGTGTCAAGCATCGACAAGGTTGTGCTCAGTGTCCATTGCCACAACGATCTCGGCCTTGCCACGGCCAACTCATTGGCAGCTGTGGAAAACGGAGCAAGACAGATCGAGTGTACTATGAACGGCCTTGGAGAAAGGGCGGGGAATGCTTCCTTAGAAGAGATCGTTATGGCCATCAAGACCCGAAAGGACTATTTTCAGTTCTTCACCGCTGTAAATACCCGGGAGATCATGAAAACCAGCAAGTTAGTTAGCCGTTTGATGGGAATGCCGGTCCAGGCCAACAAGGCCATTGTAGGCTCGAATGCCTTTGCCCATTCTTCCGGTATCCACCAAGATGGAATCCTCAAAGACCGTGCCACGTATGAGGCTATCCGCCCCGAGGAGGTGGGGATAACCGAACATGCGATGGTGCTTACGGCAAGATCGGGCAGACATGCTCTCAGACACAAGATTTCTGACATGGGCTATGATCTTCAGGAACAAGAATTTGAAACGGTTTATAATCAGTTCCTCTCAGTTGCCGATAAGAAAAAGAGGGTCTATGATGAAGATGTTGCTGTAATAGTACAGGACGTAATCTTTGCTCATTTAGATCAGAGCATATTCTACACCCTTGAATCATACAAAGTGACCACGGGCAACGGAGAGCTCCCAGAGGCCCGGGTGAAACTGAGACGCGACGATGTCGTTTTGGAGGCAACCACTCAGGGTGACGGCCCTATAGACGCTATCTTTAAGGCGATTGACAAGGTTGTGGGCTCATATCACAAACTTGAGGACTTTCAGGTAAAGGCCGTGACCGAGACCAAAGAGGCCATGGGCATTGCTACTGTGCGGGTGTCTCGAGAGGGTCTTCGTGCTCTGGGTCGGGGCTCCAGCACAGACATCCTCAAGGCAAGCGCCAAGGCTTATGTCCAGGCTATAAACCGGCTCCACTGGTTGCTTCAGCGCAATTCTGAGGCTCGCCCTGTTAAATAAGATGTCCTACATCGGTTGAAGATCCCTGCAGTCCCGCCTGGCGGGATTCGACCATAAGGAAGTTTATCATTTTTAGAGGCGCTCGCTAACCCCGGACAGAGAACTCCAATCCGATTGACTTAAGTACATAAATTGTATTATGGTCCCCTTATCTATCGCATGCCTTCTCATTATGTTGAGATAATTTTGAAACCGCTTCCAGAGGCTATGGGCGATCGGTAAATAGATTTCCATGAAGGACTTTAAGATGAAGAGCTTTGCTTCGAGAAGTCTTACTTTTTGCATTCTGCACTTTGCTTTGTGCGCTTTCACACTCCTGGGATGTACAGTAGCCACTAAAAGGACAGCAATTGCCCCTGTGATCAGCACCCTCTTCAAAGGGACCTACAAGGTCGATCCATATCTAAAGACCCACATGCCCAGGACTGTGGCTGTACTTCCTTTTGCGGATCAGTCTAAGAGCAAGCGAGGCGTGGAAACCGTGCGTAAGGGATTTTACAATCATTTCAGTTCCGTTCCTTACACAGACATGGAGCTTTACCGCGTAGACCGCCTTTTGAGAAAGGCTGGACTCACCGATCCCCAAACCATAACCAATACCCCACCCCAGAAACTGGGAGAGATCCTGAAGGTAGATGCTGTGGTATTTGGTACTGTGTCAAACTTCGACAAGTTTTATGCACTTCTCTATTCACAGGTGGCAGTGGGGGCAGAGATCAAGATGTTTGACACCGAGACCGGGCACTTCCTGTGGAGCGGCCAACATGTGGCCCGCAAACATCAGGCAGGGCTGTCGACTACGCCCATAGGAATCGTTGCTACTATTATCTCCACGGCTATGAATATCCGGGACATTCAGCTCCTCAGGGCCTGCGACGATCTGTTCCGGGACATGGTCCAAACAATCCCTGTGCCCACTATTGCCGAAGCAATCCGGCCTCCCGTCATAACCCTTCTCACACAGGATACAAAAGGTCTCCCCAAGAAGGCTGGAGATGAAATCAGGGTAGTTATCAAGGGAGACCCAAACATGCAGGCAAGCTTTGATATAGGAACCTTTAAGAAGGGAATTGACATGGTGGAAGTTGAACCGGGTGGCTACCTGGGAACCTATAGGGTAGTCCCCGGAGACAACGTGACTGAGGCGATTGTGACAGGATATCTCTATGACGATTCGGGTAACACTGCGAACTGGATAGATCCAGTGGGTACGTTCACTATCGATACTACTCCGCCGGCAATTCCTAACGAGCTAAGCACTGTGGGCCGCGACAACTTTGTGATTTTGGACTGGGCCAAGAACTCTGAAGCGGATCTTGCCGGTTATCGTATTTATCGGAGCAAAACACCCCTCACCGGATTTGAGGCCGTGGGGAAGACAGAATTCAATACATATAAAGATCAGCAAGCAGCTAACTTCCAGGGGTATTATTACAAGATATCAGCTGCGGACCGGGCTGGCAATGAGAGTAAAAGGGCGGATGCGGTCATTGGCATGGCTGTAGCACCTGGTCCCACACCATTCTCTGGGGAGGTAACAGAGGATACAACGTGGTATTCCGGGGCAAGCCCTTATGTGCTTGAAGGAGCCGTAATAATTAGAGATCAGGCCACTTTGACCATCGAGCCGGGCACAACTATTGAATCCACGGGTGATGGGCTTCGAATCGAGGGTCGTCTGCTTGCTCGCGGTGACGAAGCGCACCTTATCATCTTTGCCGGCCAAGATCACAAGCCCTGGGAAGGGATATCTTTTTACAATGTAAAGGGCGAAGAGAATATAGTTGAGTTTTGTAGAATCCGAGACGCTAGTGTGGGAGTTGCTTGCCAATCGTCTTCGCCAGTTATAAAGGACTGCGAGTTTACCGAGAATACGGACGGCATCAGGGTGACAGGTGCGTTTTCCGAACCTGAGATATTGAACAATACCATTCACAAGAACAGCGGGATAGGGATGGTGATCCTGGAAGGTGCAAAACCCACGATTGAGGGAAATACGATCCGGGAAAACAGCAAGGGAGGGGCCTTTATCGAGGGGGCATCACCTACAATAGTCCACAACACCATAGTTCAGAATACAGGGTCGGGAGTCAGTGCAGTTAAGAGTCACGCTGAGATCAGGAGAAACAATATCTATGACAATAAACCTTATGACATGGTGGGTACTATGTCTGGAGAACCCCTCTCTGCCAGGGACAACTGGTGGGGTACGAGGAATGGTCTTGACATCCTTGCACGAATCACAGGGCGTATTGACATTGGCAGCATCCTGGACGGCCCTTATTCTGAGGGGAAAACCATCAAGCTGCCCATTCTTCAAGGGCCATTGGGCGGCGAGATAAGGGCTGATTCCTTTCTCACGCTTTCAAACAGTCCGTATACCATTGAAAAGGAGATAATCGTCGATGGTGGAGCCACCATATACGTTGAGCCGGGCGTCAAGCTGATGTTCGATCAAAACACCTCCATCATCTTAGAAGAAGGAGGCATGATAGCCCGGGGAAAGAAGGAACAACCTATTATCTTTACATCATCGGGCGCCTCACCTTCGGCTGGAGACTATTTGAATGTGGTCCGTTTTGCTGCTCGGACTGAGGTCAACAGTTTTTTTGAATATTGCGTCATGAAATATGCTACTACCGCAGTTGACGTCCACTTTGGGTCGCCTGAGATATCGTATTGTTATATTGCTAACAACGCGCAAAGTGGCATCAAGTGTCGTAACGACGCAGCACCCAAGATTTTTTATAATACGATTACGGAAAACTCGGGGACAGGGGGAATCGAGTGTGTTGGGATGTCAAAGCCCAAAATCAATCACAACAATATTGTAAAGAACGCCGT
>JAUWXJ010000143.1 GCA_030616425.1 Desulfobacterales bacterium
CGGGAAATCCTTCCTCATGAACCGATTCTGCAGTTGTCGCAGATAATGGTCTCTTCAGAAAAGGAGGCCAGCGCAACCCTTGCTGATCTAAGAAAGGGTGAGGACTTCGTCCAGATGGTACAAAGGATCTCAAAGAGCAGGAATCGTGCCAAGGATGGTGACATGGGGCTTGTGCAGCGCGAGCAACTTGAAGATGTATACGCGATAAGTCCATCTGATGCAGAGGCTATCTTCGCCCTTGAGGTTGGGGAGTTGAGTGATGTCATCAAAGCTAACGGCAGCTATTACATATTTAAGGTCATGGCAAAGAGGATGGAGCTTCCCTTTGAGCTTATCAACAAGGTTATGGACAAAAGGGCCCTGAGCGGACTGATCAACTACTGCTATCGGATTTTGGGGGCTAAAGCTACGGTTATCCTTTCAGACCGCCTGAAGGACATTGGCTATCGATATGCTACTCAGGCAGGCCTCTCCATATGTGTGGATGACATGGTGATTCCACACAAGAAATGGGAGATCCTGAAGAGGGCAGAACGACAGGTTGCTGAGATCAGCGGGCAGTATAGCGAGGGCCTGATAACCCGGGGGGAGAAGTACAATAAGGTTGTTGATATTTGGGCAAAGGCAACTACTGATGTGGCCAATGAGATGATGGGGGAGATGAAGATTGCTCCGGTTGAGGACAAGGAAGGCGAGCCTGTGCTGGACAAAAAGGGCCGGCCGATCAAGGAAGAGAGCTTTAATCCTATCTATATGATGGCTGATTCAGGATCAAGGGGCAGCAAGGACCAGATGCGACAGCTGGCAGGGATGCGTGGCCTGATGGCCAAACCTTCTGGTGAGATCATTGAGACCCCTATTACGGCCAACTTTCGGGAGGGGCTCACTGTGCTTCAGTATTTTAGCTCAACACACGGTGCTCGGAAAGGCTTGGCCGATACAGCCCTTAAGACGGCAAACTCAGGATACCTGACTCGGCGGCTGGTGGACGTTGCTCAAGATTGTGTGATCACTGAAGAGGACTGTGGCACTCTGACTGGTATTGAGGTGGAGCCCCTTTATGAGGGAGGCGAAATAATCAAGGAAATTAGTGAACGCGTCCTCGGGCGTGTGGCATTAGAGGATATTCGAGATCCTTATACGGATGAGGTGCTGATCCATGCCGACGAGGAGATCGACGAGGAGGAGGTTATCAAGATCGACCAGGCGGGTATCACCAAGATCAAAATCCGCTCAGTATTGACATGTGAATTGACAGACGGAGCATGTTGCAAGTGTTATGGCCGCGATTTGGCTTATGGTCAGCCCGTGGAGGTTGGCACGCCAATCGGAATCTTGGCAGCGCAGTCTATCGGCGAACCCGGCACACAGCTCACTATGCGGACGTTCCATATTGGCGGGACAGCCCGTCGTGCAGCAGAGCAGGCCGATTTCAGGGCTGCAAATGCTGGTCGGGTCAAATACATCGGGATAAATACGGTTGAAAATGTAGACGGAGAATTTGTTGTTATGAGCCGCAAGGGGGGAGAGTTTGCCATTGTGGGTGCTAAGGGCCGAGAGCGGGAGCGATATCAGGTAATTTACGGTGCCCATTTCGTGGTAAAAGACGGCCGAAAAGTCAAGCCTGGTGACTTGCTCGTCACGTGGGACCCTTACACCACTCCGATTCTCACCGAGACAGATGGTGTTATAAAGTATGGAGATGTCTTGCCAGGGAGGACGATGCAGGAGAAGGTTGACCCCGTAACAGGCAAGGTGAGTCAAGTAATCGTCCAATACAAGGACGCAGATGTTCGCCCGAGAATCTCCATAAAAGATAAGGCGGGTAAGACCGCCAAACTTCCCTCTGTGGGCGTTGCCCGTTATTTTCTCCCAGTGGGGGCTATTCTGATGGTATCTGAAGGGGATACAGTCAATGCCGGGGATGTTATTGCCAAACTTCCCCGGGAGACCACCAAGACCAAGGATATTACAGGTGGCCTTCCGCGTGTAGCCGAACTATTTGAGTGTCGGAAACCAAAAGAAGCTGCGATTCTAAGTGAGATTGATGGGTACGTGAGTATGTCCAAGGGAGCCAAGGGAAGGCAGAAGATCACCATAACGCCCCCTGATGTTGGCGAAAAGAAAGAATACCTGATTCCGAGAGGAAAACATATTAGCGTGCTAGAAGGGGATTACCTTAAGGCGGGCGACCCCCTGATGGGGGGGGCGGCCAACCCACATGACATTTTGAATATAAAAGGTGAGCAGGACCTATCCCGATATCTGGTAGACGAAGTCCAAGAGGTTTACCGTCTACAGGGTGTGCGGATCAATGATAAGCATATTGAGGTAATCGTGCGCCAGATGTTGAAGCGGGTAACGATAGTTGACCCGGGGGATACACGCTTTATTTTTGAAGAACATGTGGAAAAGATACGTTTTGAAGAGATCAACCGGGAGATGGCAGCCAAGGGTGGCAAGCCTGCGGTTGCCAAACCTCTTCTTTTGGGAATTACCAAGGCATCGCTTAGCACTGAGAGCTTTATCTCCGCAGCATCATTTCAAGAAACTACGAAAGTTCTGACGGAAGCGAGCATTGCGGGCAAGGTCGATCACTTAAAAGGCCTCAAAGAGAATGTTATCATGGGGCGTATAATACCCGCCGGCACAGGGATAACCCAATACAGAGGGACCGGTGTTGAGTTGGAACCTGAGATGGTTGAAGAAGAATTGGAGGTCGTGGACGGGTCAGGAGGGGATCAGACGGGTGAAGTGGCCCAGGCCTGAGAAAATGGGGGAAAATGATTGACAGGAAAAGGTGTAGGTGTTAGCAAAGATAGCTTTTTTGCACACATTCCAGAAGTGACATGCTGCGAATGCAGGAATCGGTCAATATTTAAACTCCCTGTCCCGATAAAATCGGGACAGGGAATGCGCTTGCTTTTGCGGTTCAATATATGAGGTAGTGTTATGCCGACGATCAATCAGTTAATAAGAAAAGGGAGACAGCGCGTGAGAAAAAAATCTAACACGCCGGCCCTTAAACAATGTCCCCAAAAGCGGGGTGTGTGTACGCGAGTATATACGACTACACCTAAGAAACCGAATTCAGCCCTGAGAAAGGTTGCCAGGGTTCGTTTGACCAACGGTATTGAGGTGACTACCTATATTCCTGGCATGGGGCACAACCTTCAGGAGCATTCGGTTGTACTCGTTCGAGGGGGACGGGTCAAAGATCTGCCTGGGGTCCGGTATCACATAGTTCGAGGCACGCTTGATACTGTGGGTGTTCAGGACCGAAGACAGGGCCGATCAAGATATGGCGCCAAAAGGCCAAAGTGAATTGGAAATCGGAAATCGGAAATCGCGGCTCGTTTCTGTTACCGTAATACGTAAGACGTAACGAGCTGCGCATAACGACTAACGACACTCCGGGAGTTTTGTATGCCGAGAAAAAGAGAGGTCCCCAAACGGCCTGTTATGCCTGATCCTAAGTATAAGAGTAAGCTGGTGTCGAAGTTTATCAACTGCCTTATGAAGGGTGGCAAGAAGAGCATGGCAGAATCGATATTGTACGATGCCTTTGGGATTATCGAAAGGAGAACCAAAGAGCCACCTCTGAAGATCTTTGAAAGGGCTATGGAAAATTCCAGGCCGCGCATTGAGGTCAAGTCGCGCCGGGTAGGTGGGTCCACTTATCAGGTGCCGATAGAGGTTAGGGCGACCCGCCAGAGTGCGCTGGGAATTAGGTGGCTGGTTTCCTTCGCACGAAAGCGTTCAGAAAAAAGTATGTCGGAAAAGCTCGCTGCTGAGTTGATAGAGGCCGCCAGTCAGCGGGGTGCCACCATCAAGAAAAAGGAAGACACACACAGAATGGCTGAGGCCAACAAGGCCTTTGCTCACTACAGATGGTAATTGGGTCTATTGGGTTTGTTGTGTTTATTGAGTTCATTGGTTTCATAGGCTTTTTAACACAACAAATACAATAAACCCAACAAACACGACAAACATGCCAAGGTTGATTCCAATACATAAAGCCAGAAACATTGGTGTCGCTGCCCATATTGATGCTGGGAAGACCACAACCACAGAAAGGATACTCTATTATACGGGAGTATCCCACAAAATGGGCGAGGTGGATCAGGGATCTACTGTGATGGACTGGATGGAACAGGAGCAAGAGCGAGGGATCACCATTACCTCGGCTGCTACAACCTGTTTCTGGAAGGGTCATCGCATCAACATTATTGACACGCCTGGACATGTAGATTTCACGATCGAAGTGGAAAGGTGCCTCCGTGTGCTAGATGGCATGGTTGCAGTCTTCTGTGCAGTTGGAGGGGTGGAACCGCAATCGGAAACAGTATGGCGCCAAGCCGATCGGTATAGGGTTCCACGGATTGCCTTCATCAACAAGATGGACAGGGTGGGAGCCGATATTGACCGCTGTGCGGAGATGATGCGGACTGTGTTGATGGCTGAACCGATTGTCCTCCAGATGCCCATAGGGAGCGAGGGGGATTTTGTGGGCGTCGTTGATTTGATTTCGATGAAAGCTATTCTTTATGATAACGCGGACTTGGGGGTCGATTTCAAAGAGGCAGACATTCCGCCGTCGCTTCAAAAGAAGGCCGAAAGGCGTCGTATCGAACTCGTGGAGTCAATAGCGGATGTTGATGACTCGATCATGGAGCTCTACATTGATGGGGAGCCGATCTCGTCTGATCAACTGATAGGAGCCATCCAGAAGGCAACCCATTCCCTGGAGCGGATACCGGTCTTGTGCGGAGCTGCTTTCAAAAATAAGGGGGTCCAGCCATTGTTGGATGCGGTAATTAGATACCTACCATCTCCTGCAGATATTCCGCATGTATCCGGCGTGGACCTGAAAGGCGAAAAGGAGTTGCGACCGGCAGATGATTCTGCGCCACTTTCGGCCTTGGCTTTTAAGTTGATGACCGATCCGTACGTGGGACATTTAACTTTTTTGCGTATATATTCGGGGCAGTTAAAATCTGGAGATATATTATTTAATGCAACTAAAGGAACGCGGGAAAAGATCGGAAGACTCGTGAGAATGCATGCTGATGAGCGGGAGGAAATCAAAGCCGTCTATGCGGGAGATATTGTTGCAGCAATAGGTCTTAGGAATGTGACCACGGGTGACACGCTCTGTGAGCCAAGCAGGCCGATCCTCCTGGAATCGATGGCGATCCCGACACCTGTCATCTCAGTAGCCATTGAGCCGAAGACAAAGAATGACCAAGAGAGGCTGGGCACAGGCCTGAGCAAGATTGCCATGGAAGATCCGTCTTTTAAGGTTTCGTTTGATGAGGAGACTGGCCAAACCTTGATTTCAGGGATGGGGGAACTTCATCTGGAGATCATTATGGATCGTCTGCTAAGGGAGTTCAGGGTGGACGCAGTCGTTGGTAAACCCCGGGTGGCTTACCGAGAGACCATCTCCAGCACATCGGAGGGGGAAGGCAGGTTTGTACGCCAGTCAGGTGGCCGGGGCCAGTACGGTCATGTTAAGCTTCGGGTGGAGCCTGGGGACCGTGGCGAAGGTATTGTATTTGAGAATAAAATTGCGGGTGGAGTAATCCCCAAGGAGTATATAACCTCGGTTGAGAAGGGAGTTAGGGAGGCGGCTGCCAATGGGGTGCTCGCAGGATATTCCATGGTGGGCGTGAAGGTTACGATATTTGACGGATCGTATCATGAGGTTGACTCTTCGGAAAGGGCCTTTCATATCGCAGGGTCCATTGGGTTTAAATCAGCAGCTGAAAAGGCGAGGCCCTTATTTCTGGAACCCTTCATGGCATTGGACGTAGTGGCTCCGGAAAGTTTTGTTGGAGATGTGATTGCTGACTTGAATGGCCGACGTGCCAAAATTCGGGGGATACACAGCCAGAACGG
>JAUWXJ010000103.1 GCA_030616425.1 Desulfobacterales bacterium
AAAACCCTGTCTTTTTCCCCGAAATATGCCTAAACACTACATATAGTGTCAAAGAACAAGAAATTCCACAATATTTAGTTGACTTGATGAAAAGAGTATGATATTAATCAATGTTATATCAAGCGTGGAGTCCATCCGGATTGGCCCTTCATTGTGTTGGGCTGACTGGTCACCCATTAAGACATATTACACACGTGGGGGTCTGAGTATGCTGAACATATTGATTGTCGATGACGAGAGTGTTGTTTTGGAAGTACTTCAAGCAATCTTAACCAGGCTCGGGCACCATGCAGAAACTGCCTCGGACGGCCGTGAAGGTCTCTCAATGTTTGATAGCCGAGTCTATGACCTGGTGATCACGGACATCCTTATGCCTGACATTGATGGGCATGGTGTGGCACGCCATATCCGTAGCTCCGGCAGACCCAACACCCCGATTATAGGTATTTCCGGAACCCCCTGGTTCCTTGAGGGTGATATGTTTGATTCTGTCATCCCCAAACCCTTCACGGTGCAGGCACTTGCAAATGCCATTCATGACGCCGTGGGGAATCCTATAACGACGGGGATGTCGTAACACCATAATGTTCTTCGATAAGGCGAGGGGGAGAATCTGAGCCTCCATGACATACTGAGGCCTGCGCTTCCTGCCTTGCTGAGCCCTGCCGAATACAAGAACCCCGACTCTTTTTGCCTGTTGCAACTCACTACGATTCTTGAAAAAATCTGGTCTTCTCAGATTATTTGTACTATGGTTCAAAAATGGGGGGTGTCCGTTGATTGTTGTCAGTCGTCCTTTGCGGAACCGCAAAACCAGTTAATTTAGCTGCATGGCAAAAGAAGTTTTCGCAGAAGTGGTGGGTTGTTTAGCCATTCGAAGTTACAAGATACAACTGAGTACGAACAACGGACCATTGACGTAACCCAAAATCAAGGTGCTCACAAATAGCTGTAATGCGTGTTTTAGCTTGGCTACATATTCTTATAATATTCTGTCTTGTGGGATATTCTACCTACTCCCTTTTTAAGGGCCATTTTGAGCAGGCATTTTTGCCTTATCCCATATTGATCATATATTATTTGCTATTTGCACGACGTAAGACCAAGGCTAGTTCTTCCACGGAAAGCAAACCCTAATGTTGCATAAACAACACGCCTCGAATATTGAATAAGAAATAATGAGAACCACTTGTAGCAGTATTGAAGCTTATGGAGAAAATCACTCCCGGTGACATCGTTGTTCAATGCTTTTTTCGGCTTGTTGTTTACCCTTCGGGAAACCCGATGATACCGCATCTGCTGCGTTGTCAAGGGTTCGGCGTAAATTACTACAGCCTCACACTTGACGCCTTGCATCTGCAACATCCTCGACTTTTGCAACGTTAGGGTAAAGATAACAGTATGAGATATTGAGGGTTCAATGGTTATGATACGAAAAGCAACCATAAGAGACGTGGGGGCGATTCATCGCCTCCTGAAAAAGCATGCTGACCTTGGAGAACTACTACCGCGCGCCTTGAGTGACCTCTATGACGACGTGAGAGACTTTAGCGTCCTTGAGGACAAAGACAGCGGGGCTATTATTGGTGTCTGTGCCCTTCACGTCTGCTGGGAAGACCTGGCAGAGCTGCGTTCTCTGGCTGTCTCCGAGGAATATCAAGGCAAGGGGATAGGGACTGCACTGGTCACAGCAGCACTCGCCGAAGCCGAAGGCCTTGGAATCAAGCGTGTCTTTACCCTCACCTATGGTCCCGATTTTTTCACCAAACACGGATTCGAGATCGTAGACAAGGCCACGCTTCCCCAGAAGATATGGGCAGAGTGCATCAAGTGCGTGAAGTTTCCAGACTGTGATGAAATTGCCATGTTGAAACTCCTGCGTGAAGGGTAGCATTTCCGAATTCTTACCGACCTCAGCCATGCGGTGTGTATTGGATCGAAAAATTGGAAAATCCGAAATCCGAATATCGCACTCTTTTCAAGGCGTGAGCCGCAAACCCGACACGAAGTGAAGCTTGCGCTAAACAATGACCAAAGCTCAAAAATTGAAGATTCCCTGCAGCAAGCTGCAGGGAATCTTCGACCGTAAGGAAGTTTACTATTTTTAGATTCGCTCGCTAACCCCGCAGCAAGCTACGGGGAATGCGCTCGCTTTTGCGGTTCAAATGACAGAAGCATGGTGGCCGTATCATATTGATACCATGGCCGTTTTGAACATTTAGAGATTCGAATTTCGAATTTGTTTCGAATTTCGAATTTCGTGCTTCGGATTTATTCATGGCAATGTAAGAAATTGGGAGTACACCCTGAGTAAAGGGTAGCCGACGTGACCGATATTGCCTCGATCGTTGACTCAATCATGCCCAGGCTCTCCCGTGAAGGTCTGGATGCCTATGAAGTTTACACGACTTGTTCCAACCGCCTTACCATTGAAATCAAAGACGGCGCCATTGATGTCTTTGTAAAATCGGAGAATACCGGCCTCGGCCTGAGAGTAGTAAAAGAGCAAAGGCCGGGGTTTGCCTTTTCTACAAACCTATTGCCACAAGTTATTCCAGATCTGATTGAGCGTGTCGTTCATGGGGCCAGTGAGACAGACCCAGATCCGTTTGTCGGATTTCCTGTGCCCTCGACCAGAACGCCGCCTCAGGTTGACCAATTCGATTTAGATCTTCAAGGAATCTCGATTAAGGATAAGATTGACAAGGCCCGCAGCCTTGAAGCCGCAGCAAGATCGAGTGATCTGCGTGTCAAGAAGGTACGCAAGGCGTCTTACGTTGAAACCACAGGCACTGTCACGATATGCAATCACACGGGCCTCAATCTCTCATACCAAAAGACGCTTGTATCTGGGAGCATCATGGTAGTAGCAGAGGAAGGGGAGAATGCTGAAATCGGATGGGATTACGGCTTTTCCCCCTTTTTCGATCAGCTCGACATGGATTCTATCGGTGCTACGGCAGCCTTGAGAGCTGTGAGCATGCTAGGTGCTCGCCCTGTCACAAGCATACAGGTCCCTGCTGTGTTGCCCCCCTGGATCGCATCGGATGTCTTAAGTGTCCTCTCCGCCTCTTTTATGGCCGACAACCTTCAGAAAGGTAAATCTATGCTCCTTGGACGAAAGGGGGAGCAAGTCTTTTCGCCTCATTTGACGATTGTGGATGACGGACTCTACCCAGGCGGCACTGCCTCAAGCCCATTTGATGATGAGGGCTCTCTTCACCAACGGATCGTATTGGTATCAGAAGGGGTTGTTCAAGGATTCCTATATGACCAATACACAGCCAATAAAGAGAATCGCCATTCAACGGGCAATGCAGGGCGCCACGGGATCAATGCCCCTCCGTCAGTTCAAGCCACTAATTTTTTCATACAAAATGGTTTTCTTGAGCCAGAACAGCTTTTGACTTCCATCTCAGAGGGCCTTATGGTGAAAGATATTATAGGGCTTCACACCGCAGACCCCATCTCAGGCGATTTCTCTGTTGGGGCGGCAGGCTTGTGGATCAAAGATGGTGAGATCACGTTTCCCGTGAAGGGGATTGCGATATCGGGCAATCTGATCGATCTGTTCAGCAGAGTTGACGGTGTTGGTGCAGACCTGAAATTCTACGGGCGATTTGGGGCGCCCAGCCTTAGGATTTCAACCCTTAATATCGCTGGTGTTGGTGCTTGACAGGCTGTTGCCCGAATCACCATAACAACAGCGGCCGGGGCACCTTTATTCTTTGCAGACCGCCATGGGATATTTTTTTTGAGGTCAGCTCATTGATAATTGCGTGAAAGATTCTACAACGGCACCATATTCGGCATACCGTCCTGACCCACTTACAAATAGGCTTATTAGCTTGTATCCTAGACCTGCGTGTGCCTGGTTTAATAAGTCCGACGCCGTTTGCCACTAACAAGCAGGATGAAGTTTGAGCTGGCTCAAAAAAAATGTCCCATGACGGCTCTTTAAAATCTGAATGCACAGCTGTTTCGGCAACAGCCTGGTGAGTATGGCGTGAACCGCAAAAGCGAGTGTAGTTCAATGGGACTGCTGGAAAAAACCTTGACACGGGTAATGTGGCCATGGTAAACATCTTCAAATTTTGCCATTATTACCTGTCTTTCCAATTGGTTCCATGTAGAGGTCGATGATTTGGCGAACCGGCAAATAACAGTTGTTGTAATCCCCGAAAACACCTCCCGGATAAGGCAGCTTAAGTTCTCAAAGGCGTTCCTCGCATTTTCCATCTGCTTCATTGTTGTGTGCCTCACGGCAATCTCCGTCATAGTGCACGATTATTTCAGGTTGAGAAAGACTCTACCATCTCTGCATGCCCTTGAACGCGAAGTCACAGATCAGCGGTCCCAAATTCAAGCCTTTGCCAAAAAGATCGGCACCCTTAAATCAGATATGATGACCTTACAAGAGTTTGAGAAAAAGATACGAGTGATTGCCAATGTTGAGCGATCTCCCGAGCAAGACGCCGTCTTTGGCATCGGAGGATCTATGCTCGAGGATTTGGATACCAGCCTATCGCTGACAAATAAGCATAATAGTTTGCTTAGGCAAATGCACGCCCAGGCGGAATACCTCCACGAAGCCTCAACAATCGAGAAGGAGGCCTTTGCGGAACTTCATAAGTATCTGCTCGGCCAGAAATCTCTGCTTGCATCAACGCCGGCCATACGGCCAACCACGGGATGGGTCTCCTCGGGGTTTGGCTACCGCATATCCCCTTTCACCGGCCTGAGAGAGTTTCACCAAGGGATCGATGTTGCCACACGGATGGGTACTGCAATTATTGCGCCTGCTGACGGTACAGTCACCTCTGTAACTAGGAAAGGGAACCTCGGCAGGGCCATAGTGATCACCCACGGGTACGGCATGGCGACACGCTACGGCCATCTTAAAAAATGGCTGGTAACACGAGGCGCGCGTGTCAAGCGTGGAGATAAGATTGCCCTGGTAGGAAATTCCGGTCGAACCACAGCACCACACCTGCACTACGAGGTCCACATGAACGGCATTCCTGTTAACCCTGCAAAGTATATCCTCAACTAGTTTCCATCCATAAATGGCCCTTTTCCCGATGAGTGGCGTTCTCCGCGGGTTTACGTCTGCGGCGTAACCCTGTAAAGTATATCCTCAACTAATCTGTCACGCTCAATCTCGCCGCTCAAAATTCCTTTGTTAGTGTCTGGATTCTTTGCTATACTTATAAATCAAACCTGGCTGCGCCGGCTGGGATTCTTTGGATAAGGAAGTTTTTTGTGCCATGCTCGGAAACGTATTGAAAAAGGTATTCGGGAGCAAAAACGAGCGAGAGCTTAACAAGCTCAAACCGATCGTTGAACAAATCAATACCCTAGAGCCAGAAATGCAGGCCCTGAGTGATGATCAGTTAAGAGCTAAGACCCAAGCTTTCAAAGAGCGGATTGATCAGGGCGCCACCCTGGACGAACTCCTTCCAGAGGCCTTTGCTGTGGTCCGGGAAGCCTCGGTCCGTACCTTAAAGATGCGCCATTTTGACGTTCAATTGATTGGTGGCCTCGTACTCCACCAGGGAAAAATTGCTGAAATGAAGACCGGTGAAGGAAAAACCTTGGCCGCCACGCTCCCAGCTTATCTGAATGCCCTGACTGGTCGAGGTATTCATATAGTGACGGTGAATGACTACCTAGCCCAGCGCGACACCGAGTGGATGGGGAGTATCTACCGTTTTCTGGGCCTGTCGGTCGCCACTGTTGTCCACGGCCTGGACGACTCCCAACGCCAGGATGCGTATAATGCCGACATTACATACGGAACAAACAACGAGTTCGGGTTTGACTACCTGCGTGATAACATGAAGTTCACCTTGGAATCAATGGTGCAAAGGTCACTCCATTATGCAATTGTCGACGAGGTGGACAGTATCCTTATTGATGAGGCCCGAACCCCACTGATTATTTCAGGCCCGGTGGAACACGCCGGTGACAGACTGTATGAGGAAACGAAGCCGCAGATCATTAAGCTAAAACAACACCAGGACCGCATCATGCGCACCATGCTGGAAAAAACCTCAAAAGGACTTGAGGAAGAAGGTGAGACAGACGGCGCCCTTGAGCTTTTGCTGAAAGTCAAACGGGGGGATCCCAAGAACCCACGATTTCTAGATTTGATTGCAAAAAGGCCCGCCCTGAAGAAAAAGATTGAGAAACTCGAAGGTCAGCTTTCTACGGAAAAGTTGCTCCCCCAGATTGACCAGGACCTCTTCTGCACCATTGAGGAGAATCAAAATCTGGTGGAACTCACAGAGAAAGGTCTCAGACTCATCTACGGGGGGCACGCTGATGATTATATCGTACCCGACCTGGACGAAGAGTTGCGAGAAATTGATGAAAACGACCGGCTGACCAGTATGGAAAAGAGAATACAGCGCCGCAAGGCCGAGGCCTTCTATCGCGAAGCCTCTGAGCGGTTTCATGTTACACGGCAGCTGATAAAGGCCTACTGGTTATTTAATAAGGATGTGCACTATGTAGTCAAGGACGGACAAGTGGTGATCGTGGATGAGTTCACGGGCCGAATGATGCCCGGCAGGCGCTGGAGCGACGGATTGCACCAGGCTGTTGAGGCAAAAGAAGGGGTGACTGTGGCAGAAGAGAACCAGACCTTGGCTACCATTACCTTCCAGAATTACTTCAGGATGTACGACAAATTGGCCGGCATGACCGGGACTGCTGATACAGAGGCCGCTGAATTCAAAAAGATTTATAACCTGGACGTTATGGTCATCCCGACAAACGAACCGATGATCCGGGTCGACTATCCAGATGCTATTTACAAGACCGAAGCCGAGAAATTCAGGGCAGCGTCGGAAGAAATCAAGCAACTTCACAAGAACGGGCAACCCGTGCTCGTGGGAACCATCTCCATTGAGAGGTCGGAAGAGCTAAGCAAAATGCTGACCAAAGCCAGGATCAAGCACGAAGTACTCAATGCGAAGAATCACGAACGAGAGGCCGAAATTGTGGCCATGGCAGGGCAAAAAGGGAATGTGACCATATCTACCAACATGGCAGGCCGGGGTACTGACATTGTCCTTGGAGAAGGGGTCAGGGAACTCGGAGGTCTTCACATCATTGGGACTGAACGGCATGAAAGCCGCCGTATCGACAACCAGTTGCGGGGGCGATCTGGCCGCCAGGGTGACCTGGGCTCCTCACGATTTTATCTCGCTATGGAAGATGACCTTCTGCGTATATTCGGGGGCGAGCGTATGTCATCCATCATGGAACGCCTCGGTATGGAGGAAGGCGAGCCGATTGAACACGGCATGATTACCAAGGCCATAGAAAGCGCCCAGCGCAAGGTAGAGGCCCACAACTTTGAAATACGCAAACAGCTTATCAAATATGATGACGTTATGAACCAGCAACGCGACGTGATCTACAAACAACGCCGCGAGGCCTTGAGCGGCGAAAGCCTCAAGCCCGCCATTGAGGAGATGATAAGGGAGTTGTCTGAAAAGATCGCCGACACGTTTGCGGACGAAAAAGTCCTCCCTGAAGAATGGAATTGGAAAGGTGTAAGAGAGGCCGCCTACCACCAGTTTGCGTTCCGCCTGAACACGGACCGCAATACCATGGACGGCCTTACCCGGGAGGGGCTTGCCGAGTCGATCTTTGAATCGGCCATGAAGATATATGAAGAAAAAGAGGCAACCTTTGGCGCTGAGGAATTTCGACAACTGGAACAGATGATCATGCTTCAGGTCGTGGACAATCTCTGGAAGGAGCACCTCCTTGCCATGGATCACCTGAAAGAAGGAATAGGACTCCGCGGCTACGCCCAGCAAGACCCGCTGGTGGTTTACAAGCAGGAAGGCTTCGACATGTTCATGGACATGATTGGACGGGTCAAGGAAGAAACAGTTAAGTTCCTGTTTCGTGTCCAGGTTGCTCGACCTGAGGCGATCGCTGCAAAGGAAAAGGCTAAGCAGGACCGGCTTGTCTATTCACACGATGAAGAGGTTGCCAAACAGCCGGTGCGCCGTTCTAAGAAGAAAGTTGGGCGTAATCAACCGTGCCCTTGCGGAAGCGGAAAGAAGTACAAGAAGTGCTGCGGAAGATAGACAGGCTGTTGCCCAAACAGGCATGCATTTAGCTTTAACCTGGATTATGTGTTAGACACCTGTCTGGGTGAGGAGGGGATTTTTATCAAAAGCCGTGATAATATTCTCCCAGCTTGATTGTGATTTCTTGCCAAGTCCACG
>JAUWXJ010000201.1 GCA_030616425.1 Desulfobacterales bacterium
TCTCATACTCTAACATGAGCCGAGACTGTCCTATGGCGGCAGCCGCCTGCTGGTGAGGGATATCAGAAGGCCTTTCAGCCATACCCACCTTTTTCATCCCTGAGACAATAGCCCCGGAACTGACAAGAATCACCTGGTGCCCCTGGTCCATTAGGACAGACACCTCTCGGGCCAGGCGTCTTACAATTTTGGTATTGAGGCCCTGGTCATGGGTGAGCACACCACTGCCAACCTTGACAACAGCTCGCCTGACACTGTTAAAGAGTTTTTTTCGAGTCTGGATACGCTCCTGCCTGCCAGTCATATTTCAACCTCGGCTTTCTCGGTCTTATCGTGATCAGCCTGTCTGGCCTCCTCCACAAGCGCGGCCAAATGGAGACTTAATGGCTCCAAGCCCTCTCCTGTGAGGGCTGAAATGACCCATACATCGGGATTCAATGGTTCAAGGGCATTGCGAAACTTTTTTGCCACAGCCCGGTTACCCTGTTTGTCTACCTTGTTCAATACGATCACCTGAGCTTTTTGGGCAAGGGAAGAACTGAACTGCAGAAGTTCCTGATTGACCGTGTGGTACAGGCTAAGGGACTCTTCTGATGGAACATCAGAAAGATCGATCAGGTGAAGTAATAATCGGCTCCTCTCCACGTGCCTTAGAAATCTGGTTCCAAGACCCACTCCGAGGTGGGCACCTTCAATCAGTCCCGGGATATCGGCTATGACAAAGGGATCGGTTTCTTGAGACTCGACCACACCGAGGGTAGGTGTCAACGTCGTAAAGGGGTAGTCAGCAACCTTGGGACGTGCAGCAGAGAGTTTCGACACCAGCGTTGACTTGCCAGCATTCGGCAGGCCTATGATGCCGACATCGGCCAGGAGTTTTAGCTCCAGCTTCAAGGAAAAGGTCTGGCCTGATTCACCTTTTTGGGCATGTCGAGGGGCCTGCTTCCTTGACGACGCAAAATGCCGATTTCCAAGGCCGCCCCGTCCTCCACGGGCTATCAAGAAAGATTCGTTGCTTTGCACAAGCTCCTTGAGTATGCGCCCGGTTTCAGCTTCCTTGACTATGGTGCCGAGAGGGAGCTGGATGATCAGGTCCTTGCCGCTTTTTCCTGACTGATCTTTTCCTCGACCGTGTTGTCCTCGTTGAGCCCGGAAGTGTTTTTTGAAGCGGAAATTGTAAAGGGTGTGCATTCGGGATGTGGTTTTGAAAAGTATATCACCGCCCTTGCCGCCGTCCCCGCCGTCTGGTCCCCCTTTGGGGACGTATTTCTCCCGCCTGAAACTGACGCAGCCATTGCCGCCATCCCCAGACTGGACGGTGATCAGGGCTTCATCAAGAAACTTCATGTATCCCGCATAACCGTCGGGACGCTTCTCCTCCAGGCTTTTCTCAAACGTGCACGATACGGATGTGGACAGTCTGGACAGCGCACCCTATGCTGAGGCTGACGCGGGATAAACGCTGACCCTTTTTCTGGATCGTCCCATGCGTTCAAAGGAAACGACGCCTTCGATCTTGGCAAAAAGTGTGTAATCCTTCCCCATGCCCACATTCTCGCCGGGATGTACCTTTGTCCCAAGCTGTCGTACCAGTATATGACCCGACAGCACCTTCTGCCCGCCAAAGCGCTTCACACCACGCCTCTGACCGGCACTGTCACGGCCGTTTCGTGAACTCCCGCCCGCTTTCTTATGTGCCATAGCTTTGTCTCTCCTCAGTCACTTATCTATGTTGCCTTAATGTTATCTATTTTAAGTGCTGTAAACTGTTGACGATGGCCAGTCTTTTTCCGGTAACGCTTCCGCCGTTTCTGCTTGAAAACAATGATCTTCTTAGCCTTTCCTTGTTCCACAATATGACCTGTGACAGCCACATCAGCCAACGTAGGCTGACCAACTTTAACCGTTTCACCATCGGAGAGCATAAGGACACGGTCAAATGTGACAGGTGCACCTATTTCCCCAGGGATCTTTTCAACCCTTATTGTTTTTCCTTCAGAGACTTTATATTGCTTGCCCCCGGTCCGTATTACAGCGTACATGTTGGTGCCCTTCTTAGATGAATGATTCCCTGAGATTTTGGCAACTACAGGGATTGAATGCGCCGTAACTAAAGTAATCTTTTAGTATAATTGATTATTTTTCCTTGTCAAGATGATTCTTGTGCATTTCATACATCTCGTATTGCTCGAGATGAAAATATGAATCAGGCCGAACAATAATCTTTTTGTTCAAGGCTGCTTCAAGGGAATCGACCAGAGAACTCTCCTCCCCCAAAAGGAGTTCAGCAATTTCAGGGTGCACATTGAGAGTAATATATGGAGCCAGCATTTCGCCAGATTCCCGTCTTATGTCCCTGTAGATATTGTAGCAAATTGTGCGCCTCGACTCGAGATACCCTTCGCCGTCACAGTAATAGCAGGGTTCACAGAGCATGCGGTTGAGGGTTTCACGGGTGCGCTTTCGCGTCATTTGGATGAGTCCCAACTCAGACATGGGGAGCACATGGGTCTTACTCCGGTCTTTCTTGAGGGCTTCCTCTAGGGCATTGGATACCCTTTCTCGATTCGATTTTTTTTCCATGTCAATAAAATCCATAATTATCAGGCCACCGAGATCTCGCAGTCTGATCTGATATGCAATCTCCTTGACCGCTTCGAGGTTTGTCTTGAGAATAGTCTCTTCCAGACTCTGTCTGCCTACATACCGACCGGTATTGACATCGATAGCAACCAGGGCCTCAGTATGCTCAATAACAATATATCCTCCAGATTTAAGCCAGACCTTCTTCTTGAGAGCACGCGATATTTCCGATTCGAGGTTGTAAGCATCAAAAACGGGCTCACTCTCTTCATACAGTTCGACAGATTCCTTGAGCCTTGGCATGAATGTGTCCAGGAATTTCAAGATTTCCTCGTATCCCTTTTTCGAATCAATGACCAGCTTATCAACTTCGTGAGTAAAGAGATCCCGGACCGCTCGGAGGGTCACATTTAATTCTTTGTGCAACAGGCTCGGCACCGGGGCATTGGCACTCTTTTTTTGAATGTCGAGCCACAGGGAGACAAGAAAGTCCATTTCATTTGAAAATTTCTCCCTGTTGATCCCTTCACCGGCAGTCCTTGCAATAATGCCGTAATTTTCAGGGTTCAGGCCCGTCAAGATTTCTTTTAGTCGCCTTCTCTCATCTTCGTCTTCAATGCGCCGGGAAACCCCAATGTGATTTGTGGTAGGCATAAGAACTAGAAAACGACCTGGCAGTGATACCCTTGTGGTAATTCTGGCTCCTTTGTTTCCAATAGGGGCCTTGGATACCTGGGCCATAATCTCTTGTCCCTCGTGGAGGAGATCTTCAATCATGAACTCTTGATCCAGCAAAGGGGGGCGCTTCTCGCTATCAGGTTCGGTGAGGTCGTTTTCGTCCTCATGGGGGGACACCTGCATGAGATGCTAAAACTCCTGGTAGTGATTCAAGACATCCGCCACATGGATAAAAGCAGCCTGTTGAAGGCCTATGTCAACAAAGGCTGCTTGCATCCAAGGAAGGACCCGCACCACGCGTCCTTTGTAAATGTCGCTTGCAATGTCAGACTCCTTGGGTCTTTCTATAAAGAGTTCCCGAGGATTGCCGTCTTCTACAAAGGCAACTCGCGTTTCGTGGTCCGTAGCATTTATGATCAGCTCTTTAGACATAT
>JAUWXJ010000142.1 GCA_030616425.1 Desulfobacterales bacterium
CCTCCTGGCTGCCATCAGTGCTACCATCGTCGATCAAAATCAGTTCAAATGGCCGTCCCATAGGCCGCATGGCATCCAGGATGCTTTCAATCAGCACCTGGAGATTCGGCTCCTCATTGTAGATAGGGACGACTATAGAAATCTCCGGGGACAAGCCTGCATTCATAGATGACCTCTTTTAAGTCTACTATTCCTAATCTTTTTTTGGGAATCCTTTCTTGGTCTTGTTAGTGGATGTATAGTGAAAAAATGCCTGTGTGTAAAGGCCAAACATCTTCCCCTATTGCCTGCCCAAGGTTGCATGCAGACATCAGCTCTGGTAGCCTCAAGAAGGTGTCCGGCACTCTGAACGGCCATGACTTCTCATGCTACGGGCTCCCCGTATTAACCAGCAACCTAATATAACCCCTGAAATAAGCGCAAAAAAGGGATCAACAAGGTAGTCCCAGAGGTTTGGTGACTCCAGTAACTGCAAGTCATAGCCCAAGATACAGGCTATCAGCACTATCCCGAAACGGTTTTTCGTGAATAGTAATATAACTGTAATAACCATCAGGAGCACAAAGAGCCAAGAAAAGCTCCAGCCAAACTCGTAAGGGTCAAGCCTACCGAGCCCCAGTGCCATTGGATAGAGTGCAAGGCCTGCCGCTAGACCAAATATAGAGGAACTCAGAAATGCTTTCCTGTCAAGCAGTCTGATGCCTGCGGCGTTTTCCCAAGCCTTGCCGAACACCAGGGCTGTCAGGGAAATGCTGAAGTTGGCGTTTATACTGATTAGCCAACGGGCCAGGGGAAGCCCTCCCAACGGGATGACCACGATGAGAGCCGAGAGAAAACCAAGGCCGAGTGTCGTCCGCCAGCCACCTACGTTTTTCCTGAAGAGGCCCACGATGGATTGTCCTGCCACCATAACGAGCAAAAATGGGAAAAAAAATGAGAAGGCGAAGGTAATCACTTTGAGGCCTTTTCTGTTTGGGCGTTGACCCAATTTTCATTAAATACCACATGCTTGATGCGTTTCCTGCGCCAAGTGTAGACGAGATGAATTCGGCCATCCAGGCTTCGTATCATATACGGGTAGGAAAACTCCTGTCCTGGGGTATTTTCAATTTCCGCAATCCGCCTCCAGTTAGCACCACTGTCATAGGAGATTGCTAGCCGCAGGTTCGCTCGGGCTTGCTTGCTATCGTTAAAGGCCAACAAAATTCGACCTTTAGATAACAGCAAGGCATTAAGGGCAGAGTCAGGGTTTGGCAGTTCAAGGTTCTGTGGTTCAGGCCATGTGGCACCAGTGTCACCTGTAGCCGCCATTCCTATGAGTCTGTCATCCGAACAACTCCGATAAAAGGCCTTGGCAACGCGGGGTCCGCAAGCCACAACCGAGGGCTGGATAAAGGACCGGCCACCTGCCATTCTGGTTTTTCGAAAGGTAATTCTCTGATCCCCCTGTCCCGTCCGGATCCATAGTGTTTCTGGAAATTTCCCCAGGCACTCATGGTAGATTGGTATGAGAAAACCACCACCTCTCAAAGGCAGGGGATTATTTCTTACAAGTTCACTAACATTAAGAAAGGGACTGAGAGTTAGTCTTTGGCTTGCCGTCCATGTTGTCCCACCATCATGTGAAATTTTTGCATTAAGGGAACTACCAGACCATCCACCCACAGTGATTGTAACGTAAATTAGCCAAAGGCGGTCTTCGGAGTCGGCAAAAATGACCGAATTTCCGACCTTTTTAACAAATCTGTGCAGCTCTCTTGAGGCGGACTCTCTGTCCACAATTACCCTCGGTTTGCTCCAGGACATGGCTTCTCCAGAGGCACGCGTTGCTAAATATATGACCGCATCCCTGGCACCTTCTCTTGTACCTCCGTACCAACAAGCAACAAGGCTTCCGTCGGCCATCTCGCAGATTGAACCCACATGAACCATTCCTAACCCAGGATCGTGGCTGATGAACTCCCCTGCCATGTGCGGAGGATCATTGTCAGCCGGAGCTGATGGTGAATAAACGGCAAATGTCACAGGCTCCTGATCAAGCGTGGAAAGCCAGCGCCACATGGGCCAGGCATGCAACAGGAAAGTTGCAAGAGATAGAACTATAACAGTCCGTCTATCCATTAGGTATTATTCTTAGGCTGTACGCGATAGTAAAGGATGCTGGGTCGCAGATTCGCCAGAGATCGCATTCTTATGGCCTTTTTCCAGTCATCGACGGTGGCATCCTCACGGGCAAAGCGTATCCATACCTGTCGCGAGTAAAAGGTCTTGAATTGGCCTGCCTTCTCGAAATAGATACCCAATCCCCTCGCCAGAGTCTCGAATCCCTCGGCATCAGTTTCCCTCATAAAAACAAAGCCGTCAAAATGTTTAAGCAAACGAATGTATTTCTCACCGCCTCCTACGATTTGAATGGCGCTACGTTTCAGGCGGATGGAGAGCATGGATGGCTGTGAGCTATTATAAGCAGCTACAGGAGACAGTCCCACGATTCTCTCAAGATTAGGTGGCATGGCGTTTATCCCCAGGGATGGATATAAACCGCCCATTATGAAAGCAAGTAATACTGCCACGGCACTAACGGCCATAAGCGCATCACTCTTGGCAAAGGTGATCCAGAGCATCAAGCCTACGAGAAACAAGCATATGAACCCTATAGACACCCCATGACCAAACCATATAAAAAACAGGCAGAACACTACAGCAACCAATGCCATCAAAGACACGGATATGCGCAACAGAGTTTTCTTTAACAGCCCCTCAACCTCTTCAAGCCAGTTGGCACATAACACACATGCGGCAGGAATAATCGGCATCATATACCGACCGAAGGACTTCATGAAGAAGAAGGGGATAATGCTTCCCAGAAACCAAGCCACAAGCCAGAGATTCTTGCGGCCTGTGGCCTGCTGAGCATGGTGCACTGAACTTATCACCGCTGCGATCAACACTACCGACCAGGGAAAAACAAGGCCCAGCGCTCCGCCCAGGGTAGAAAAAAGGGAACCAAGGTGAATGATTCCGAAGCGTCTAGCAGCGATTTCCCCATCCACAACACTAAGGAAGTGCGGCCACAGATAGGCCATTATGAGAGGCCACGGAACACAGACCGCCAACAACAAAACGAACGCCCAGACTGCTTGTGGCCAATGCGAAAAAGCAAAATGCCATTTCCTGAACACAGACAATGCGCTGATTGCTGCTGCTCCAAAAAGAATAAACCCTAACGGACCCTTGACCAGAAATGAGAACCCCAGAGAAAAGGCTGATAACAAAATCCAGCCCGAGCGACCCGATTTTCCCCATCTGAGAGCAAAGTATACTGCCATGGATGTGAAAAAGGCGAGGGGAAGATCTAGCATGGCCCTGCGTCCCTCAACGGCAACCGCAATAGTGGCCACGGTGATCAATCCCGCGAGCATGCCACTTTTCCTGAAAAGTGCCCGGTAGAAGAGGCAAGAGCACAGAGCAAGCCCTGCACCTGACAGCACCCCCCAGATGCGTGCGGCAAATAGATTAATTCCGAGAAACTTGTAGCTTAATATAATTGCCCAATAGAGCAGAGGTGGCTTCCTAAGACGCGGCTCGCCATTCACCCACGGCGTAAACCAAGTGCCGCGTTCCAGGGTTTCTATGGGCGTACGTAGAGAAAGCCAGTATTCGTCCTGTCCAGTAACGCTCGTCTCAGACCAGATGCAAGGTACCAGCAACAAGATACCCACAGCAAAGACAATCATTGGCTCATAATGGCCATGATATCTAATTCTCACTGACTGCCTCATGTTTACCTGAATACCGGTGCTCTACTCCCCACCTCATCCGCCTCTAAGCCCTTCCCATAATTCTCAGGTACGTATCCTTGATCCAGCGTGACACCTTCTCGACCAGCGTCCTGTTGAAATAGCCTCTGTCTTCGTCGGCGATACTTTCGTACTTGCCGTCGTACTTCAACTTCACCCAGGCATTGAAATCAAATTTCCTTGCAAGATTATAGAGATAGCGATTTAGCGGCGCAAAACCCGGTTTCTTGACCACTGCCACGCCAAAGTCGATCACACAGGGCCTCCGCCCCTCAACTACGAGAAGGTTGTCCTTTTTCTTGAGGTCGGTGTGCGCCACATCTGCCTTGTGCAGCTCTTTGATAATCTTCAACAAGGTTTCGAAGAACACGCCGCGATCTGTAATCCGAGCCCTTCGTATCGGAACCCCGTCGATGAACTCAAGCACCAGGTAGCACCCATCGAGAAGGCCATAACAGCGCGGTACGCCGCTCACTCCAGAGAGCCTGGAATAGACCCTGTGCTCATTGCGCAACATGCCCCGCCGGATGAGTCTACCGAGCCCCCACCCTGTGGGCGCCTTGAGGATGAGACGCTGACCCTTGCCTTCATACAGATAGACATGGCCCTGATAGCCGCGGCTAAGAATGTTCGACCCGGTTTTAACGCTCCTTCTGATCCACTGAAGGAGCTCACTTTCCGTTAGATTGTCTATATCTCTCAGCATCGGTGCCATTGGGAATTCAATGGAGCCCTAAGGATAGGAAGTACAGCCAAAACAGTAGGAACAGGGCAATGATAGGCTCGCCGTTTTGCCGCAGGCTTTGCCTGAACGACCAGTTGCCACGTTGCGTGAACTGATAGGAGATAAGGCGTGGAATAAGCGCCCGGGTTCCTTTGCGCCATTGCTCCCACTCCTTATTAAACATGCGATGAAGTCTTTCATCTTCTCGACGTATGGCATGGGGATAAAAGGCAACCAAAATCCCTACCAACAGGGGCAGGCTCCACCATAAGGCGGAGGCAAGGGCAAACCCAAATCCCAATGTGATGTTACCTACATAGAGAGGATGCCTGACATAGGTGTAAGGCCCGTCAGTGGCAAGAACCTTGTTCTTCTTGATATGCCCCGATGCCCACAGTCGCACTGCAATACCCAGGACAACCAGCCCTCCACCAGTAGCCAACAACATTTTCTTTGGTTCGCCCGCAGTACTGACCAGGATGACAAAGGCAATGCCAAGGAATTGGCGGAAGCGTTCCCGGTGGTATCGGATATCGTGAAGAAATCGCTGTAACCCGAAAGTTATTGCCATCGATTCAATTCTCTTCGACCAATCTTATGAGCGGCTCTATTGCTATCCCCGGAGGGATCACGCATACTGGTTCAAGCGATACCAAGGATTTCCTTTTCATAAGGCCAGCATAAGATAGAGGCACTTGTATGTCAATGGAAATGGAATTCCGGCATAGGAATCAAAAAAAGAAGCAATTCATTTAAAGGTCTTTATCTTGAATAAAAGAATCAATTTATGTAGTATACATCTCTTTTTATAGAGAACAGAAATTTCCAAACTCCTTTTATATGCATATTTCTTATGTAGAGATCTCAATTTAATCAGGGCTGGGGATGTTTCTGAAAAGCAATATCTTAAAAAAGATACCACAGGACTTTGAAGTGGCCAAATATTTGGGCTTTACTCCTACGAGCCAATGGGAATCACCTCCTAAACATTGTTAAACCTCAAATATTTGGCCACACTTTACTAAAATCAATAGATATTGCTTTGAGGAAATTTCCCCAGCCCTACTATGATATTGAGTTTGTAAATTTCTGATAGTTTATTTTTGGAGTCGCCTCTCTGATCAGGCCTCCTGAAGGATCTCGCCAGGATCCATCCTCGATGCGCGCCATGAGGGGACCATGCTGCTAATTACGCTGAACACCACAGCCATCAGAACTGACCAGGGAATCAGCGATAATATGGGGTAGACCTGGATCTGAAGTAATATGGGGGCAAGCAATACCGCAACAAGGGTTCCGATGCCATAGCCCATCAGCCCCCCGATCAGAGCCAGAAACACGGCTTTCAGCATGAAGATCACTAGAATGGTCCTCGTTGTCGCCCCTAAGGCCATGAGGATCCCAATCTCCCTCTTGCGCGCTTGGGCGTTGTGAAACATCTCATTTCCGATACTGATACAGCCCAGAGCAAGGATAACGGCC
>JAUWXJ010000151.1 GCA_030616425.1 Desulfobacterales bacterium
GTCATGAACCAGGCACACGTATATGTAGCATACAAGCTAACAAGCCTATTGTAACTGGGTCAGGACGGTTTGCCGAATATGGTGCCGTTGTGGGAGCTATCAGGCAATATCAGTGACCCGAACTCAAAAAAGATACCCCCCGTGGCGGCTCTTCTATAGCAATAGTGTAGGAAATTATGATACGAGACAATAGCTGGCTATCAGTCATATCGGTTGATGATCTGGCTGCATTGTACCCTGCAGACGGTCAAAGTAGGTCCGCACTGCATCCATCATGTCCTGTTTGGTCTTCAAGCTTGTGATGGTCGTCCGGAAACGACTGCTGTGTGGAAGACCCTTGGTAAACCATCCGACACGGCTTCGCATCATGAGAACAGCGCGGCCTTCTCCAAAATGCTCTACAGAATACTCGATGTAACGAAGCACTGTTTGAAGGCGTTCGGGAAGGTCTGGCTCTCTATGGGGCGTGGAGTTAATGAGATCGAGTGCCTGGGAAAAGATCCAGGGGTTTCCTATGGCAGCCCGCCCTATCATAACAGCGTCGCACCCGGTTTGCCGTTGCATCCTGAGAACATCATCTGGCCTGTGAATGTCGCCGTTACCTATGACCGGGACAGAAACCGAATCCTTGAGCCGGGCAATCAGAGACCAATCTGCGGTGCCGCTAAACCCTTGAACGGCGGTCCTGGGGTGGATAGCTACAGCATCCACACCGCAGTCTTCGGCAATACGCGCTGTGCTGATTGCCTGCTTCCCTGAAGGCTCCCAACCGGTTCTCATCTTAATAGTTAGTGGCAGGGTGACTGCGCTGCGGATTCCCTTCAAAGCCGCTTCCAGCCTCTTTGGTTCGCGCATCAAGGCCACACCAGCCCGTTGTCTTATGATTCTTCGGACCGAACACCCCAGGTTAATATCAAGAAGATCGGCCCCTGCGCTCTGTACTATCTGTGCAGCCTCCTTCATAATCTCTGGATCTGCGCCAAAAATCTGGACTGAAAGAGGCCGCTCACTGGGATGGCTTCTCAGTAGGTCTGTGGTCTTTTTTGAGCCGTGCACAAGGCCGTTTGCGCTTACCATCTCACTAACAACTAAGGCACACCCCTCTTCCCTGGCTAACCGTCGAAACGGGAGATGTGTGATCCCGGCCATGGGGGCGAGAATTAGGGGATTCTCCAATACCAAATTGCCGATTCTCATAAACCCTGTAGTATAAGTGATTAAGCCTAAGCGCCCGCTCTGCTGGTACGAAGCTAATACGTGCTCTACATCCGGATTGATAAAGCCCCCTCCCCGAGGGCCCGGAATGGAGGGATTGGGAAGGAGGTAACAATGACTGGCAACCTTTAGCACACGTAAGATGAGAGTGTAAATACGATATCTGCCCACACTCCATGTTCAAACCTCTTCGCGGGGTAGTTACAGAACCTTGCTAATTCATGTCCCGCCTTGAGTTAGGGCTTGATTTTCTTCAGACTCCTCTGTAGTTAAAGTCCTCATTGTAACTATTACCCTCATTTGCCGTGCGAGCACCTATGATGAAGCCCGAAAATACCCAGGAAGCGCTTGGCGCAGTTATGGTAGTTGGGGGCGGTATTGCGGGGATGCAATCAGCCCTGGACCTCGCCTCCGCTGGGTTTTATGTCTACCTGGTTGAAGCCACACCTGCCATTGGTGGGACTATGGCTCAACTCGATAAGACCTTTCCTACCAACGAGTGCGCCATGTGAATCCTTTCCCCTAAGCTGGTCGAGGTCGGCCGGCACACCAACATCGAACTGTTGACCCTGTCTGAAGTGCAGAGCGTATCCGGGAAAGCCGGCAACTTTGAAGTGACGGTTTCTCAGGCCCCCCGCTACATTGACACAGACCTATGTATTGCTTGCGGCATCTGTGCAGAAAAATGCCCCAAGGGCGTCGTCGATTATTACAATGCCGGACTGAGCAAACGAAAAGCGGCCTATCTTCCTTACCCCCAGGCCGTTCCCTTAAAGTATGTGATTGATGCAAAGAACTGCATCTATTTTCAAAAAAGGGGCCGGTGCAAGGCGTGCCAGGAATTCTGCCCCACCGGTGCGGTCAACTTTGAGGACGAGGCCCAGGTCCGCCGCATCCGGGTGGGTGCAATGATCCTGTGCCCTGGATTTGTTCCCTACGACCCTCTCAAGCGTGACACATTTTCCTATGGCCGACATCCAAACGTGGTGACCAGCCTTGAGTTTGAGCGGATACTCAGCTCCTGTGGCCCCTACCAAGGGCATATGGTGAGGCCCTCTGATCAAAAGGAACCAAGACGGATCGCGTGGCTCCAATGTGTCGGCTCCAGGGATAGCCACCACGGTGCCAACGGGTATTGCTCAACTGTGTGCTGTACCTATGCCATTAAACAGGCGGTGATCGCAAAGGAACACAGCACGGCCCCATTGGATGCAGCTATTTTCTATATAGACGTTCGGACGCAGGGCAAAGACTTTGAAAGGTACTACATGCGAGCCAAGGATGAGGAGGGGGTTCGGTTTGTAAGATCAAAGATTAGCAGCGTCATGCCTGTGGAAGAGACAGAAAGCCTCTTGATTCGATACACAGACGCGGCAGGAAAGCGGATTCAAGAGGAATATGACATGGTGGTCCTGTCTGTGGGGCTGGGCGTAAGAAAAGATACGGTTTCTCTGGCCGAAAAGCTCGGCATAGAGCTTGACCAATATAATTTTGCAGCTACAAGCAGCTTCCAACCTGTGGAGACATCAAGCCCCGGGATCTACGTTTGTGGGGCCTTTCAGGCACCAAAGGACATCCCGTACTCGGTCATGCAGGCGGGTGCTGCAGCCTGTGCGGCAGGGGCCAGGCTCGCCGAGGCACGGGGTACCCTGGTGCAAGAAAAACCCCGGGTCCCCGAGCGCATTGTGGCCGGGGAACCGCCGCGCGTAGGGGTGTTTGTGTGCAACTGCGGTAAGAACATCGGAGGGATTGTCCGGGTGAGCGAGGTGGCAGCGTTTGCAAAGACCTTGCCCTATGTGGCGTACGTGGAGGAGAACCTCTTCAGCTGCGCCCAGGATACCCAGGGCAAGATCACAGAGGTGATCAAGGAGCAAGGCCTTAATCGCGTTGTGGTGGCTGCCTGCAGTCCCGGAACTCATGAGCCTCTTTTCCAGGAAACCCTGATCCGGGCAGGCCTTAACAAATATCTCTTTGAGATGGCCAACATTCGGAACCAGTGTTCCTGGGTCCATAGCAACGATCCGGATGCAGCGACCGAGAAGGCCAAGGGTCTGGTGCGCATGGCTGTGGCAAAGGCAGTACGCCTGGCACCCCTGGAAGAAGTGAAGGTGGATGTGACCCAGGCCGGTCTTGTCATTGGGGGCGGGCTGGCAGGGATGACGGCAGCCTTGGGCTTGGCAGACCAGGGCTTTCAGGTTCATCTGGTTGAAAAGGAAAAGGCCCTGGGAGGCCACGGCCGAAAACTCTTGAAAACGTGGAAAGGCGAAAACATTGGAGCCTTTCTAAAAGAGGTTGTTCAAAGGATTGAAGAGCATCCGCTTGTCTCTGTGCACCTGGAATCCACCGTGGTGGAGGCCGAAGGGTTTGTTGGGAGCTTCAGGTCTCGGATAAAGAGAGGGGAGGAGGCCGAAGTCGTTGAGCATGGTACGACCATTATTGCTTTAGGGGCACATCAGCTCAGGCCCAGCGAGTATCATTTTGGCACGCATCCCGATATCTTTGTATCCCTCGAGCTTGACAGCGCCATTGCCACGGATTCTGAAAGGTTCAAGGAGGCCAACGCGGCCGTCTTTATCCAGTGTGTAGGCTCAAGAGAACCGCAGAGGCCATACTGTAGCAAGGTTTGCTGCACCCACTCGATTCAGAGCGCCTTAAGACTGAAAGAGCTCAACCCTGACATGGAGATTTATATCCTGTTTCGAGACATTCGCACCTATGGCCAGAGAGAAGAGATTTACAAAGAGGCTCGCTCAAAAGGTATTGCTTTTATCCGTTACAGCCTGGAGGAAAAACCGCAGGTGGACGTTACAGGCAATAAGCTCAGGGTCACGGTCACAGACCAGATGCTTCAGATGCGGGTCCAGATTGATGCAGATATCATAACCCTTGCTTCAGCTATCGTGCCTACGGAAGATAGCAGGCTTGTTTCAGGGTTCTACAAGCTCGCCATGAACGAAGACGGGTTTTTCCAGGAAGCCCACGCAAAACTGCGGCCTGTTGATTTTTCGACAGACGGCGTCTATATGGCCGGCCTTGCCCACGGCCCCAAACCTGTTGAGGAAAGCATTGCCCAAGGTCAGGCCGCCGCTGCCAGATCCGTTTCTCTGCTGGCAGCAAAGACCATTTATACCAGCGCCGTGGTGGCCTACACTAGTTCGGCCTACTGCTCAGAGTGCGGGGTTTGTATCGAGATATGCCCATTTGGCGCGGCAAGTATAGACAACAAGACAGGCAAGGCGCAGGTCAACCCGGCCCAGTGCAAGGGATGCGGGCTGTGCGTGGCATCATGCCGGTCAGGGGCCTTAAACCTTAAAGGATTCGACCAGGCCCAGACGTTTGCAATGATTGATGAGGCATTGGCCTCGTAGTGCGGTGTCCCATAAGTTCCATATTCGATTTTGGCAATTCAACATATTGGTGGAACGCTGTAGCGGTTGTGAAAATCCGAATATCGAAATACGAAATCCGTGATGTTCTCAAGGCGTCAGCCGCAAACAATATCAGAATCCAAATGTTCGAAATTGAAAACAAATGCACTCTAGCGGTGTTGATTTCCGTTTTTGTCATTGAGATTTCTGTTATTTGAATTTGTTTGGCGCAAGCTTCACTTCGTGTCGTGCTTCGATATTCGAATTTCGGATTTATTCAGAGCAGTTGTAATGCATTCTCATGAGCTGTTAGGGACGGATCAGAAGACATGAATAACTGGGAACCGAGAATTATTGCCTTTCTCTGCGAGTGGTGCAGTTATGCTGCTGCTGACCTGGCAGGTGTGAACAGGTTGGCTTATCCATCAAATATCCGGGTTGTCCGAATCCCGTGCACAGGACGCATGAGCACAAAATTTATTTTGGACGCGCTACGTCATGGGGCTGACGCGATTTGGGTTTCAGGGTGACACCCTGGAGAGTGTCATTACCTGGAGGGTAATTACTATGCTCGGAGAAAATTTGCCCTGCTGAAAAGCTTTCTGGAACATATGGGGATTGAACCGGGGCGGCTTCAATTTTCATGGATCTCTTCCTCAGAGGCGGGCAAGTTTGTGGATGTTGCCAACATTGTGACCGATAAGGTGAAGGCCTTGGGTCCGGCCAAACATCTCGTCAAGACAAAGCCGAGGGTGGTTTAAATGCTGAGCTACACGTCAAAGATTCGCGAGACCGCGAGACGGTTGCTGCAAGAGCAGCGAGTGGACGGTGTGATCGGATTCAGGAACGGCACTCTGCCCATGATGTGTCAGCCTGTGCTCATAACCAGTCCCGAGGATGCTGATACACTCTACTGGGATAGTTTCTGCTGGGTGAACCTGGCCAATTATCTGCCAAAACGCCAGGGGCGTATAGCTGTTGTAGCCAAGGGGTGCGACGCCAGAAACATTGTAGTCCACATCTTGGAAAATCAGATCAACAGGGATCAAGTCTTTATCATCGGGATCCCTTGCGAAGGGATGATAGACCGGCGGAAAGTCATAAGGGCGTTG
>JAUWXJ010000214.1 GCA_030616425.1 Desulfobacterales bacterium
CAGAAGGCCTATCTCGGGGGAGAGGCTTAGTGGGCCGCTTTGAAGATCTAAGCGGAGGACTTAGCCGGGATTTCCATGGTCATCCCAGCCTTTAAGATGGTAATACTCCTTGACCATTTTTTCAATGGGAACCACGGTACCTTTGGAGGCCCCCTCTTCGAGTGGCTCCTGAGTGACTCTCTTGGGCACAGTGTCCTGACTCGCATCCACCCCGAGATCAATGTTTAGGCGGCGGTCTATATCGATGATGCCTTTGAGGGCTTCATTGACCCGCTCTGTGGTAAATTTGAGACCTGTGCCGGCGCGCAATAACCTGGAAGCAAACTCGAAATCGAGAATGTCCATGCTTAGGCCGATATTTTTGCACATGGTTAGACAGTCGGTGAGTAGGGCCTGGCGTTCAGTGTATTCAACCAGGGCAGCCTTGCCGTTATCGGACAGTCGATCGGCAGCATCCCGCGTGCCAAAGCGCTTCTCGGACTCCTCATAGCGTCCGGTCAATTCAAAAAAAGGCTCTGCCCGGAGATGGTCAGCCCCGCGCGAGGCAATAGCGTAGGTCAGACCAAAGGCCTTCAGGCCCCGAGGGTCGCCGCAGATCATATCCAATCCTTTGACATGGAAGGCATACTCCTCTGTGCCCTTGCCGAAGTGCTTGGCCAAACTAAAGGTTCCTTCAGAAAAGGCGTCACCAATCCCTTCACGGTGCACGATCATTTGGACAATTTTTTCGATGGTTTCCCTATTTCCCCATGTAAATTCGAGACCGTCGAAATCGTCTTTCGTCAGCAAACCTCTTTGGACACACTCCATGGCCCAACCAATGGTTTCCCCGGAACTGAGCGAATCCACGCCCATCCGATTAAGATAGGCAGTCATCTTGAGGGCGAACTTGAGATCTTGGTTGCCTATCCTGGAGCTATAGCTGCAAAGCGTCTCGAATTCTGGCCCCTCACACTCAGCCTCATGGGTTATGTAATAACGGGAACAATGAATGCTGCAGTTAAAGCAGCTTTTATTCTTGACCTTGAATTCCCGGGCCAGCTTTTCCCCGCTGATGCGGTCTACGTATCCGGCAATACCCTTTTGGAAATGATTGGTTGGCAGGATGCCCAATTGGTTGAGAGCGGTCATGAGCAGGGTGGATCCCAGCGCTTTTCGTCGCTCATATTCTGGATGGGCCACGATCCTTTGATCCAGGCTACGGCACAGTTCCAGATAGCCCAGCGGGTCGGCCACAGTCAGACGCTTGGTGCCACGCACAGCCACGGCCTTGAGCCGCTTGGAGCCAAATAGGCAGCCCATGCCCGTGCGGCCGAACATTCGCGAATTGTTGCAAGCTACAGTGGCATACTTGACCAGGTTTTCTCCAGCCGGTCCGATGGCTGCGACCTGGAAGGCGTTGTCGTTCAATTCCTTGCGAATAGCCGCTGAGGTCTCCCAGATGTCCTGGCCCCAGAGATGAGTTGCGTCTCGAATCTCGACATGGTCACCGGCGATGAGAAGATAACAGGGTTGCTCTGACTGGCCTGTGATAACGACCTGATCGTAGCCGGCCTGTTTAAATTCGGGCCCAAAATGTCCCCCGGCCGCTGAATCTCCAAGGATTCCGGTCATGGGCGACTTACCAGAAATAGTCATATAGGCCGAGGAGGTCAGGAGCGTTCCGGTCAGGGGTCCAACGCCGATGAGAAGCAGGTTCTCCGGTGAGAGCGGATCAACATCCCTCTTCAATTCCTCATACAAGCGCCAGGAGTTGAGGCCTCGGCCCCCGATGACCTTGAGCATATCATGGGCATCCGTTTTCTCGCGGCGGATTTTGCCTGTGGTGAGGTCCACCCTGAGAATGTGACCACCGTATCCGTGAAGCATTTATGCCCTCCTTGCTAAGGTCCACGCTTCTCTCAGTTCCTGAGCAGAAGACAAGGCAAAGCGGACCCGTTTTTCCTCGGTAGTAAGTCTTCGGCTTCCTTTTTTGAACTCCTTGAGGCTGACTGTCTCTGAAATCTGAGGCTCAAAGGAAATAGCACCCATAGTACAAGCCTTTACACAACGGGGGTCGCCTCCGCACAGGTCGCAAACGTAGGGGATCTCATCAAATATTTCAATGGCACCAATAGGACAAAGGGTTTCACATATACCACAAACAGTACACAAGGTCGGCGCGACCACCACTTGACCTAGATAACCGATCTGGATGGCTGACTCAGGGCATCTGGTGCAGTAACGCTCTCGGCAGAGTTGGCAGACCACAGGGAAATCAATCCCTATGCCTTCGATTTTCACCACCTTGATTCGAGCTCCACTCCGGCCGACTTTGCCAGAATGGAAAAAGGAGCAGTTGACCTCGCACCGGCGGCATCCGGAACACTTGGCAAGATCGAGCGTTATCATTCCTCCACAATCCTTTCAATTCGGTAATGAACCAACCCCTTGGGGTCTGGGCAGACGAACAATTGACCGGTCTTGCTAGTCCAGTCTCCTTTCCTGGGTTCGGCACGCTGAAGCAGAGGGAATATGGGCATCATGCTTTGCAAGGCCCACATACAAACGTGCTTTCCCTCCGGGATCATGATCTTTCCCCCTTCAATCATAAAACTGTCACCTACCAATATGGGCTGGTTGCAATAGCCGTCAATCCTTTCTGCGGTGATCTTTAGTTTGGACATTGATCTTCTCCAAAAGAAGGCTACAAAATCAGGAAGAAACCAAAACGAAAAGCATGTTCATGGAAACTTCAATTAATATCTAATATGTTGCAACTGTCAACTAAAATCATGTCAACTAAAATCACCAAAATCACATAAAAATCACATTTTAGCTTCTACCTTTCGGTCGTGAATGATCGGCTTCTTGAACTGATTCGAAAACATGATCGCCAAATCCTCATAAGAAAAGCCATTAAAAAAGTGATCAATGAATATCCTGGTCTGTTTCAATTTAGGATTGAACTCTTTCCAAGGGAAGGGCATTTCGGTACTAGGTGTCTATATAAGCAAAGATCTTAAAATTTATGTCAAGTTTTTGCTGGTTTATTAGGGTAACGGTTAGGGTAACGAAGCCCGTATCGGTAACGGTTAAGGTAACGTGGAAATAAAAAGACGAATGACGTTACCGAAAAACGAAACGAGCATCGTAACCGTAACCCACAAACGTTACTCAGTATTTCGTATTTTCTTACTGACAGTGTCTCGTCGGTTTGAGGCGGAGTTTCGCTAGTTACAAACAAGGGATCACTGACAGGGTTTTCATCGATTTCATCTGTATGCAGGGAAGATACCCTTTA